>NZ_KV789297.1:0-1053 GCF_001807545.1 Corynebacterium sp. HMSC08F01
ATACCCCTACCAACTACGCGCACTCAGCACACGGTTCGGCCAAAAGCCGTCATACGTAGATCGGTAAAGACAGGCAGGATCGATTCATCAAGAAAGCGCGCTGATGCTGATGCTGGTTGTGGCTGTGTCATGACTGTAGGGGTCCTTTCTTCGTGAGGTTTTCCATGCTGAACTGGGCAGACCCACCCAGATATGCGCCGCGGGTATCGCGTGCGTGTTCTACCGGTGGTGTTTCAGGCGTTGTTATGGCTGGCAGATCATGGCCTGTCGGGCGGGTTGATTAAACCGGCCTGGGTTGGTGAGAGGGCATGATGTAACACAGGAGGAACATCATGGCTATCAGCCCTTACGATCAGGAGACCCGCCAGCGGGCGGTGCGCCTGTATTTCGAGGAGCTCGCTGACGGCGCTTCATCCAAGGCAGCCGCACTACGCGCTGTCGAAGCTGTCATCGGCATCAAAACATCGACTATCCGCAACTGGGTACGCACAGAAGAGAAGAAGGTGGACGCCGCCGTCGAGCAATCCGATGCCGAGAAAGACGCGGAACTTAACACCCTGCGCAAGGAAAATGCCCGGCTCAAAGAAGGCAACGAGATCCTGAAACTGGCCTCAGCTTTTTCGCCCAGGCGGAGCTCGACCGCAAACTAAAGTGATTGTGGACTTCCTCCGCACTCACCGGCACCTGTATTCCATCGAGCGGATGTGCCGCGTGCTCAATGAGCATGAATACGCTATTTCACCAGCTGTCAGACGCGGGTTTTTGGTACCGGTGTTTCGGGAACCCGGTACTGCCGTGTTCCGGGTAGTTGGTACCGGGCCGGGCCGAAGGAGTCGGCCCGGCTGTTTGCTTTATTCGTCCGGCTCTATTGGGGCGGTGGCTTTGCGCATGTCGAAGTCTCCTATGCGGATTCGATGCCCGTTGTTGAGGCGGCTAACTAGGGAGTCAGCTCCGATTCTGTCGGGGAGTGCTTCGATCCAGTAGGTGGCAGCTGATTGGGAGGAGATAAGTGTTGGGAGGCGTCCGTCGCGGTCGAATATGATCTTGCTTAGG
>NZ_KV789297.1:1073-1767 GCF_001807545.1 Corynebacterium sp. HMSC08F01
TAGCCGGTAGTAGGCCACGGAGTATCCGGCGTGACACGCAGCAATACCGATGGCGCAGGCGATATATGTCTTGCCTGTCCCGGTTGGTGCGAGGATGTGGATGTTGGTTGGGTTTTCCCGCCAGTTGGTCGCCGCGATTCGTTTTAACTGGCGCATGTTGATGCCACGTTGTTCAGCCTGGGTGACTTCGGCCAGGCTCGCATCGGGGTATCGGAATTTTGCTTGGGCGATGGCTTTGGCAATGTTGCGTTGTTGCCGTTGTGTGTAGGCTTCTTCGACTGCGGCGAGGAAGATGTCTTCTGGTAGCGCATCTGTATAGGCTTCGTCGTTGACAATCTCGTTGAAGATGTCCGCGAAGGTTGATACTCGAAGTTTGCGCATTTTTGCTCGTACTGTTTCGTCGTCGATGTTGCTCATGGTTAACACTCCTTCTAGTGTTCGTAGTGGTCAGCAGGCCGGATGAAGATGGCATCGGCCACATCACCGCTAAGCGGGGTACTTGGGCGTTGTTGGTGTTCGGCTACCGGTGGTGTTTTTGCCCTTGGTGCAGCGTGGTGTTGTTGGGCGTGTGCAATGTCGGTCTGGATGCGTTTGATCACAGCCATAGTTGGGGCCAGTTTCTTGTCCAAGACTTGCTGGCATGCAGGCTCCAAGGTGGTGTTGTTGTGCTTTTTGCCCAGGTTGGCCAGCACGT
>NZ_KV789298.1:0-17713 GCF_001807545.1 Corynebacterium sp. HMSC08F01
GCATCCGCCCGGAGCCATGCAACAACTCTTCACATAACGAAAAAGCCCGCCAAAAAAGCGGGCCAATCGTCGTGCCGAAATTACTCGGAAGCTTCCTCACCAGCCTCAGAAGACTCAGCGCCAGCCTCAGCGCCGCCCTCCTCAGCAGCCTCAGCCTCAGCCTCGAGGTCCTCATCAACCTGCTCGAAGGTGATGTTGACAAGCAAGTTCTCCGGATCGGTGATCAGCTCCGCACCCGCCGGCAGCTCGAGATCGCCAGCGGTGATCTGGTCGCCGATCTCCTTGCCCTCGATGGAAACGGTGATCTCGTCCGGGATAGACAGAGCGTCGATCTCGATCTCGACAACGTCGGCTTCCTGGAACACAACAGCGCCCGGAGCAGCCTCGCCCTCGGTGACAACCGGAACCTCGACGGTAACCTTCTCGCCACGCTTAATGCCGAACAGGTCAATGTGGTCGATCTCGAGGGTCAGAACGTTCTGGTCGACGTGCTTGACCATGGCGAGCAGCTTCTCACCGTCGAGCTCAAGCTCGACGATGGCGTTGGTGCCGTCGTTACGCACGATCGCGGTCATCTCAATGCGGTCAACCGCAAAGTGGATGTTCTCGATGCCCTTTTCGTACAGGACACCCGGGATCTTGCCATCGCGACGCAGACGACGTGCGGAGCCCTTGCCAAACTCCTCGCGACGCTCACCCTTGATAACGGTTGGGGTAATAGCCATGTTGTACTCCTTCGGTTGGAAGGGCCACAGGCTTTGCCTGCGACCACTTAACGGATTGTGCTCGTCGAGTGATCGCATAGTGGATCTTCATCGCGTCGATAACGGCCCGAAAGCCCTCGCCGAGACTGCTACAGGCTACCAGCCGACTTTTCCCACACAAAATGCCCCGCCGCCTGGAGGTCCTCATGATCATGGCCAAGCGGGATGCCGGTGCGATCACGCACAAGCAGCGTAACGACGAACCCCGTCAACGTCGCCGCCATCAAATACACCGTAATCGCCGCCGTACCACCAGTAGCCTCACGCAACGCAGCCGCAATCGTTGGAGCAAACGCACCACCAAGAATTGCACCCAACGCGTACGAAATCGACGCCCCGGACGCCCGGACCGAAGCCGGGAAAAGCTCCGCGTAGAAAGCGCCAATCTCGCCGTACGTCAGGCCCAGGCCAACGGTGAGGAAAATCAACGCCGCGGTGATCTTTGCAATCGAACCCGTATCGACGAGCGGGAACAACACCGCAACACCCGCCGCCTGAACCACAAACCCGATCGCAAGCGTGCGCTTACGCCCGATGTAGTCCGAGACCCACCCGGCGAACGCGGTAGTGAACAACCACACCGCAGCCGATGCAGTGACAGCCCACAGAATGTCCCCGCGTGAAAGCCCAATGCCGGTGGGGTCGGTGACGTAATTTTGGATGTAACCGCCGGTTGTCATGTAACCGACGGCGCCGTTGGCGGCGAAGATCAGGGCGGCTGCGAGGACAACTCCCGCGTGAGATTTGAACAGGCCGCTGATGGGGCTGCGGGTGCCGGTCTCGCGCATCTCCTCGACGACGGGCGATTCTTCGACGCCGGTGCGGATCCACCAGCCGAGGAACGTCAGCGCGATGGACAGCAGGAAGGGAATGCGCCAGCCCCATTCGACGAAGGCGTCACCGGGGGCGACGGCGGTCATCAGGGCGAGCATGCCGGAGGACATGAGCAGGCCAGCGGGAACACCGACCTGGGGGCCGGCGCCGTAAAGGCCGCGTTTGTTCACAGGGGCGTGCTCGACTGCGAGGAGGACTGCGGAGCCCCATTCGCCGCCGGCCGATGTGCCCTGCAGGATGCGCAGGAGAATCAGTGCGGCGGGGGCAAGCCAACCGATGGTGTCGTAGGTGGGCAGCAGGCCGATAAGCGTGGTGGCGGTGCCCATGGTGAACAGGGTGATCATGAGCACGCCGCGGCGCCCGAATCGGTCGGCGTAGTGGCCAGCCAGCACCGCACCGAGCGGGCGGAACAGGAAGGACAAGCCGACGGTGAGGAAGCTCACGATCGTCGCCGCAGCAGGTCCGAGGGGACCGAACATGGTCTGGTTAAACACCAAACCGGCGACGGCGGCGTAGAGGAAGTAGTCGTACCACTCGATGGCTGTGCCGATGGTGGTCGCCGCGATCACGCGGCGGCGCTCACTACGCACGGTCCCATGCTTTCAGGAAGGCGTCGGTTTCGGCTGAGTTGGTGACGGTGACGCGGATACCTTCCGGGAAAGAACGCACCAGCACGCCCTCTGCCGCTAGCCGGTCAGCTTTTTCACGCGGGAAATCCGGCAGCCAGATGAAGTTGGCTTGGGATTCGGGGAGGTTGAGTGCGGTGGTGAGGTGTTGGCGTTGGGTGATGGTGTCGTCGATACGCGTTTGCAGCTCGGAGGTGGCTTTGAGGGAGGCGAGGGCTGCGGTTTGGGCGACGGCGTTGACGGAGAAGGGGACGGCGACTTTGTTGAGGGCGCTGATGATGTCGGCGGGGCCGAAGGCGTAGCCGATGCGGGCGCCGGCGAGGCCGTAGGCTTTGGAGAAGGTGCGCAGGCCGACGACGTTGGGGTAGCGGGTGATGACGTCGGTGGCGATGGGGGTGTCGGTGGCGCGGTTGTATTCGAAGTAGGCCTCGTCGAGTGCGACGAGGATGTCGGATGGGACGGCGGCCATGAAGGTTTCGAACTCGGCGTTGGTGATGGTGGTGCCGGTTGGGTTGTTGGGGTTGCACACGAAGATGAGTTTCGTACGTTCGGTAATCGCTGCGGCCATGGCGGGCAGGTCGAGGCGGTGCTCGGCGTCGAGTGGGATGGCGACGGGGGTTGCGCCGACGATGCGGGCGAAGATGGGGTAGGCCTCGAAACTGCGCCAGGGGAAGATGATTTCGTCGCCGGGCTGTGCGGTGATTGTCGCGAGTTGTTGGCACAGGGCGGAGGAGCCGGTGCCGACGGCGACCTGGTCGATGGTCACGCCGAGGTGTTCGGCGAGGGCGGTGCGGATGTCGGTGGCGCCCATGTCGGGGTAGCGGTTCATGGAGCCGAGGGTGTCGCGCATTGCCTCGAGCACTGAGGGCAGTGGGCCGTCGGCGGATTCGTTGGAGGAGAGTTTGATGGCGCTGTCGTTGCGGGCTCCCGGCACGTAGGCGGGGATGGTGTCGAGGTCTTTGCGGATCATGTTGCGGGTCATGCGTTGCTCCTGCGTTGCGTTGTCAGCCAGATGAGGCCGAGGGCGAGGATCCAGCCGAAGAGTGTGGCTAGACCCATGCGGTAATCGGGAAGAATACCCATTAGTACGAGTACGAGGGCGAAAAATGCGATGCAGATCCAGTTCGCAACTGGGTAGAACGGGGCGGGGAATTTTGTGTTGCCGGCGTGTTTGCGGAAGTTCAGGTGGGATAGGCAGATGCCGGCCCAGGTGATCAATTCCGTGCCGACGATGATGGCGAGCAGGATGGCGAAGATTTTGCCTTCGAAGAAGTAGTTGAGGATGACGACGACGCCCATGAGGGTGGCGTCGAAAAGCAATGCTTTGGTGGGCAGACCTTTGCGGTTGGTTTCGGCGAGGGCTTTGGGGGCTTGGCCGTTGCGGGCGAGGTCGCGGAGCATGCGGGCGCCGGAGTAGGTCATGGTGTTGAGCACGGAGAACACGGCGACGACGATGACGACGTTCAAGGCGGTCGCTGCGCCGGAGAACCCGACGCCGGTGAGTACGCGGATGAACGGGCTTTCGTTGGTGTCCTGCTCATTCCACGGTGCGAGCAGCAGGATGGTGCCGATGCCGCCGAGGTAGAACACGAGGATGCGCCACACTACGGAGTTGACCGCGCGGGGAATTGCCTTGTCTGGGTCGTCAGCTTCGCCGGCGGCAGTGCCGATGGACATGATGCCGCCGAAGGTGAAGGTCACTGCGACGAGTGCGAAGAGGACGCCGGAGATGCCGTTTGGCATGAATCCGCCGTGGTCGGTGATGTGTTGTAGACCGATGGCGGGTTCGGATCCGACGCCGAAGACAAGCGCGAGGCCGAGCACGATCATGAGGACGAGTGCTGCCACTTTGATCAGGGAAAGCCAGTATTCGGTGGTGGCGAACACGCGCACGTTGAGCACGTTGAGGACGACGACGAGCAGCAGCGAGACTAGCGCGGTGACCCAGTGGGGGATGTGGGGGAACCAGTAGTCCAGGAAGGTACCCATGGCGGTCAGTTCCAGCATGCCGACGACGACGGTGGTGAACCACCAGTTCCAGCCGGTGATAAATCCGGCTCCGCGGCCGATGTATTCGCGGGAGTATGCGGCAAAGGATCCGGAGACGGGGTGTTCGACGGCCATTTCGCCGAGCATGCGCATGAGGAAGTAAACGATGACGCCGACGATGGCGAAGGAGATCAAGACGGCGGGGCCGGCGTATTGGATGGAGCTGGCGGAGCCGAGGAAAAGTCCGGTGCCGATGGATGATCCGAAGGCGATCATCATGAGTTGGCGGCTTTTGACGCTTCGTTTGAGTCCTTGTTCTTGGAGGCTCATGGTTTAGTTTCCTGTCGGGGGACGTGAGGTGGTGCGGGAGAGTCCGCGGAATTCTGCGATGACGGTGTCGCCGTCGTAAAGGGTGACGTCGGACAGTCCGTTGCGGCCCCATTGGTGGTGTTCACGGGCGACGCCGCGGATGGTGCGGCCCATTTTCGCAGGTGCGAGGTAGATCATTTCGGATTGTGCGCTGACGGTGGGCTCGGTGCGGCGCGAGTTGCAGGCGCCACCGAAGAGGGCGTCGGCGAAGGTGAACAGGACGCCGCCTTGGCAGACGCCGAATCCGTTTGCATGCCGCTTATCGACGACAAACTCGCCTTCCGCCACGCCTGGCTCTAACCGTGTGATGATGGCGCCCAGATACTCGAGGGTGGCGTCGCCGTCGTACATGGCTTTGGCGTGCTCAAGCTCTGGGGTGATTTCTACGGATTCGGCGTAGCGGTTGTACATGGAGATTGTGTCCTTTCCCTAAGCGTGAAGCCGGGGCAGCGGTGAAGCTGCCCCGGCTGTCGCGGTCAAGAGTGGTTTAGGCCTGGCCCTCGAAGAGGGTGGTCACGGAACCGTTTTCGAAGATTTCGCGGATGGTCTTTGCCAGCAGTGGTGCGATCGACAGCACGGTGAGGTTCTTCCAACCTTCGGTGTTTTGCGGCAGGGTGTCGGTGGTGATGACTTCCTCTGCGCCGCAGTCGCTGAGGCGTTCGCGGGCCGGGTCGGAGAAGACACCGTGGGTGCAGGCGATGACGACGGACTTCGCGCCGGCTTCCTTGAGCACGCCGACGGCGCCAGCGATGGTGCCGCCGGTGTCGATCATGTCGTCCATGAGGATGCAGTCTTTGCCCTCGACGTCGCCGACGACACGGTTGGAGACAACCTTGTTTGCGGCGTCGATGTCGCGGGTTTTGTGGACGAAGGCCATGGGGGCGTCGCCAAGCATGTTGGCCCACTTCTCAGCGGACTTCACTCGGCCGGCATCCGGGGAGACCACCACGAGGTTGTCCAGCGAGTACTTGGACTTGATGTAGTCCACCAGGATCGGCTGGGCGTGCATGTGGTCGACCGGGCCGTCGAAGAAGCCCTGGATCTGGTCGGTGTGCAGGTCGACGGAGACGATGCGGTCCGCGCCTGCTGCGGAGAGCAGGTCTGCGATGAGGCGGGCGGAGATCGGCTCGCGGCCGCGGTGCTTCTTGTCCTGGCGTGCGTACGGGTAGAACGGCAGGATCGCGGTGATGCGCTTCGCGGAGCCACGCTTGAGCGCGTCGATCATGATCAACTGCTCCATGAGCCACTTGTTCAGCGGCTGTGCGTGGGACTGCATGACAAAGCAGTCGGAGCCACGGACGGACTCTTCGAAGCGGATGAAGATTTCGCCGTTGGCGAAGTCACGGGCGGTGGTGGGCACGAGCTCGATGCCGAGTTCGTCTGCTACGGCCTCTGCCAGTTCCGGGTGCGCACGCCCGGTGAAGACCTTGAGGTTTTTGTGGCTTTCTGTGGAGTAACCAGTCATGTTTGAACCTTTACTTCTCGCGTGCTTTCTTTGCAGCTTCTGCCGCGTCGGATCCGGGGCGGCGCTTTTCTACCCAGCCCTCGATGTTGCGCTGGTGGCCCTCCTTGATGGCGAGCGCGCCGGCTGGAACATCTTCCGTGACTACTGTACCCGCGCCGGTATACGCGCCATCACCGATATTGACCGGTGCGACAAACATGGTGTCTGAGCCGGTACGGCAGTAGTCGCCGATGGTGGTGTGGTGCTTGTTCACTCCGTCGTAGTTAGCGAAAACGCTGGAGGCGCCGATGTTGGAGTGCTTGCCTACGGTGGCGTCGCCGATGTAGGTCAGGTGGGGCACCTTGGAGCCTTCGCCGATCTTGGCGTTTTTGGATTCGACGAAGCCGCCGAGTTTGCCGCGGGCGCCGAGTTCGGTGCCGGGGCGGATGTAGGTGAAGGGGCCGACGGTGGCTTCTTCACCGATGACGCCGAGTTCGCCTTGGGTGCGTACGACGGTGGCGCGGGCGCCGACTTCCATGTCGGTCAGGGTGGTGTCGGGGCCGATTTCGGCGCCGTCTCCGATGACGGTGGAGCCCCACAGTTGGGTGTTGGGGTGGATGATGACGTCGCGGCCGATTTCTACCTCGACGCCGATCCAGGTGGTGGCCGGGTCGATGACGGTTGCGCCGTTGCGCATGGCGCGCTCGACGAGGCGGCGGTTGAGTTCTTTGCCTGCTTCGGCGAGTTGGACGCGGTCGTTGACACCGGCGAGTTCGCGGGCATCAGGTGCGATGAAGGCGGAGACTTTGCGGCCGTCGTTGCGGGCGATGCCGAGGACGTCGGTGATGTAGAACTCGCCTTGGGCGTTGTCGGGGGTGACGCGCGCGAGGGCGTCGCGAAGCACGGTGGCGTCGAAGGCGAAGACACCGGAGTTGACTTCGTGGACCTTGCGTTGTTCGTCGGTGGCGTCTTTTTCTTCGACGATTTCGAGCACGTCGCCAGCTTCGCCGCGGATGATGCGGCCGTAGCCGGTGGGGTTGTCGAATTCGAGGGAGAGCACGGTCACGGCGGCATGCTCGGACTCATGCTTTTCGACGAGCGCCTGCAACGTCTCCGGCGTCAGCAACGGCACGTCGCCATTGGTGACCACGACGGTGCCGTCGAAATCCGGAATTGCCGACAGGCCGACCTGCACTGCGTGGCCGGTGCCGTTTTGCTCCTCCTGGATCGCCTGGCGGATCTCCACGTGCATCTGCTCGGCGATGTGCTCCACGGCTGGGGCGACCTGGTCGCGCTGGTGGCCGACCACAGCAACGAGGTAGGTCGGTTCCACACCGGCTGCGGCGTGCAGCGAATGGGAGAGCAGGCTGCGCCCGCCGATTTCGTGCAGCGTCTTTTGGCGGTCGGACTTCATGCGGGTTCCCGCGCCGGCCGCGAGCACGACAACGGCGCGATCGGAGTGGTTAGGCACTCGATTACTCCTTGGGGGTGGACGTTTTGAGATCGGCCCCAAGCATAACGCCTATGGGCTCTGGCCTACTTGTTTGCCGAGACTTCCTTCAGGTTCGCGGCACCAAACACACCGGCGTAACCAACAACAGCCAGGAAGATCAGCGCTGCCTGCGGGCCGAGCAGCACAACCGCCGAGGAGATTGCGCCGACAACGAGCAGGACGATGCCCATGACGGTGTTGGCGGCACCCGTGATCATGGTGCGCCTATCGCCGTCGGCCATGTCTACCAGGTAGGTCTTGCGGCTGACCCGCACTGCGGTGTGGGCGAGGTTGACCAGGAAGAAGCCTAGGGGCATGACCCAGGCGTTGATGGTGTCGTCGACAAGCTGTGCGCTGGCAACGAGCAGGATGAGCACAGTGGACGCGAAACCTGCAGCCCACGCCATCGTGCGTTTCGACGACCTGTCCGACAACCGGCCCGAAACCCGCCCGCCAAGCAGTGACGCGCCGCCGGAGGCGACGATGAACGCACCGAGGCCTGTGAGGTCGGCGCCTTCGCGGCTGCCCAACACGACGATAAACGGGGTGGAAAGCGCGGTGACCAGCATGAGCGAGCGCACGATGAGGAATCGTTGCAGGTCGCGGTCGGAGGTGACCAGCTTCCACATGTCGTGGAAGCCTTGGCCGTTGGAGGTGTCGGTGTCGGGAGTGGGCTCGTCGATACGCATGAACACGAGCGAAGCGAGCGCCCACATCGACGCACCGCCGGCGAGCAGCGCGGCGAGTGACCACTGCGGAAGTTCGTTGGGGATAAACGACAGTGCGAGACCGATCGCGAGAGTGAAACCGCCGGCGAGTGCCGTGGCGCGACCGGTGATGTCGCCGCGGTGGCCTTTGGAAATCGTGCGGCCCTGGACATCTTTGCCTGCGATGGAGCAAATGGAGCGAAACACCGCGTGCACCGCAAGCAGGACAATGACTGCGATGCCGAGCGCACTTCCCTCGAGCAACAGCGCGCTAAGCGCAATGCCGGCAGAGGCCAACGCTTGGCCCCACGAGCCGATCAACCAGACTCGTTTGCGCGAGCTTTGCGACGTCACCCACGGGCTCAAAAACGCCTGCGGCAGCATCGAGCCTGACTCGCGAATTGGCACGAGAAACGACGTGAACGCCGCCGGCACCCCAGCAGCATTGAACAGCCACGGCAGCACCGTTTTCGGGGCGACTACCTGATCGCCAATGTTTTGTAAGCCGTTCGACCAGATGAACCGGCGGGCATTCGCTTCCTCGTTACGCATATATCGGGATAGTAGGATCATTCATGGTTTTCGGCGAGTTTTTGGAGGACGTAATGGCTTTTTCTCGACGCACATTTTTTAAAGGGACCGTTTTCGCCGTTGCAGCCGCAGCCACGGGTGCTGCATTGGCTGGGTGCTCGACATCAAACCAGCCCACCCCGCGTGGTGCCGACGCCGAAGCACGCCCGCTGCCTATCCCGCCGCTGTACGAAGGCACACTCGACGGCAACGTGCGCCGCTTCGAACTGACAGCCCAGGAGGGCGAATCCGAAATCATCCCCGGTGTCATGACCAAGACTTGGGGCTTCAACGGGCCGTTCTTGGGCCCAACGCTGTACATGCGGCGCGGCGAACGCATTGAAATGACCGTGCACAACAACGTGCCGGAGCCGACCGTGGTGCACTGGCACGGCCTGCACCTGCCGGCCGCTGCGGACGGGGGACCGGCGCTGATGTTTGACCCGGGTGAGTCTTGGTCGCCGTCGTGGACCGTCGATCAGCCCGCCGCGACCTGCTGGTACCACCCGCACCCGCACGAGATATCCGCGGTGCACGCCTACCGCGGCCTTGCCGGCGGTCTGATTGTCGACGACGACACCACCGCCATCCCCGGCCTGCCCGCCGACTACGGCGTCGACGACATCCCTGTGATCCTGACTAACGCCCAGTTCACCGAAGACGGCCAGCTCGACGAGGACCACGGTTGGGTCGGCGACACCGTGGTGGTCAACGGCATCACCAAACCGCGTTTCGACGCGACCACTCGGCGCGTGCGCCTCCGCGTGCTCAACGGGTCCGTGTTGCGTTTCCACCACCTGACACTGGGCGTGCCGTTCAAGATCGTCGCCACGGACCAGGGGTTCCTCGATTCCCCGGTGGAGGTCGACGGCGTGCTGCTTACCCCGGGCGAGCGCGTGGAAATCGTGGTGGACCTGGAGCCGGGCAAGGACCTGATGTTGCGTAGCGACGGACTCCCGGACCTCGGCGGCCTGCCAGATAAAGAAACCGCCGACCTGTTCGGCGCACGCGACACTTTCGACCTGCTTGAGATCGCCGCCCCGTCTGAAGACGCACCGGCGTCGCCTGCGTTGTCGGAAACGTTGGTGCCGTTGGACGTGCCGTCGTCGGCAAGTGTGGAGCGCGAGTTCCGCCTCAATGGCATTGAGATCAATGGCCAAACGATGGACATGTCGCGCGTCGACTTTGTCGTCGACCACGACGGGCCTGAGATCTGGCGAGTGACCAACGAAAACGAGGATATGCTGCACAATTTCCACATCCACAACGCACGCTTCGCTGTGCAAAGTGTTGAGGGTGGGGAAGTGGAGTTCACTGCCGGCTGGCACGACACCATCGACGTGCCACCGCTTTCCACGGTGACGTTGCTTGTGGAGATCGCGTATCATCCCGACCCCACCTTGGCCTACATGTACCACTGTCACATGCTCAACCACGAGGACCAGGGCATGATGGGCCAATTTGTCATCGTCGAGCCTGGCCAAGAACCGGACCTTGCACTCCCACACGGCCACGAGCATTAGATTGCTTCTCGACGACCCCACGCCCCGGCGCGAATCCCACCGGGGCGTGTTTTCGTTTCGGGTTTCTGTTTCGAGCGTTGCCGCTCGCGGTGACTATCGGCGCACGTTGTAGCCGATGACCTCCGGCAGCAATAGTGGGGCGTCGCCGAGCAGTGCCTTGAGGTTGCCGTCGCGCTCGACCGCGCTGGTGACTGTCTTGACCTTGGCGGCGGCCTTGTCGGATGCGCGACCGTTTTGGTTGCGCCCGGCCATCATCGGTTGCCCGGCAACGACACCACCGCCGCGGTGTGCGCCTGCCGCATTATTCGCGGAGTGCGCACCGTTTGTGGCGTGGGTACCGTGTGCACCGTGTGCACCGTTAGCTGTGCCGGAGCCTGTTGGCGCGTGCCCTGTCGAGCCGTGCGGGGTAGCACCGTGAGCACCCGGCGAACCGGCGCCGAAACCGGTACTTGGACCGACACCAGCACCGGCGCTCACGCCGCCGCCCGTGCCGAAACCCGGACGACCGGCGTGCATGCCGCCACCTGAGTAGGTGCCAGCACCTGCTCCGGCGCCTCGGCCAGTGCCGATGCCATTTCCAGCTCCACGGCCGCTAACTGCCTGGGAAGCAGGGGAGCCCCCGCGGGAACCGCCAGGCACACCAACCCCGGTGCCTGCGCCCATCTGGTTTCCACGAGCAGCGTGCCTTCCAGTGCCTGCAGCGTTGCTGGGCCCGCCAGCTATTGGAGCGAATCCACCCGCGCCGCTATTGGTGCCGGCGGATGCCCCGCCCGAGTTCGCC
The DNA here is from genome assembly GCF_001807545.1 of Corynebacterium sp. HMSC08F01. Taxonomy (NCBI): domain Bacteria; kingdom Bacillati; phylum Actinomycetota; class Actinomycetes; order Mycobacteriales; family Corynebacteriaceae; genus Corynebacterium; species Corynebacterium sp. HMSC08F01. Next base: position 11,100 of record NZ_KV789298.1, read on the forward strand.
CCACGTGTGGTTGCAGGGGTGATAGCACCGGTGAACGTTGGGCTGTGCGCACCTGGGTGCGCGCCAGCAGAGATCGCACCTGGGGTCGGAGCCATCGCATTTGTGCTTGGCGGTGCCAGCACTGCCGACGCAGCCTGCGTAGGCGTAGCACCTGCCGGAATGGAATCAAGCACGTTTGGCGAGGGCCGCCCCATGTTCTGCAGAACCTCTGACGGTGTTTTCGCGTTTGCGATATCCCCGTAGCCACGGTTGATCAGCGCATTCTGGATTGGTTCCGGCAACTCTGCTGGTTCAAATGCGGGCGCTGCTGGCGAGGGAATGCTATCGACGCTGTAGGAGTCCCCAGACATCTCCTTCAACTCCGGAAGCAGACGGTTAAACGTCGGGATCGCAGCGACCAAGTTTGATGTCATTCGCGCCGGAAAGTTGAGCAGGTACGCCTGCTCGATCGCAAGCTTTTCTTCCGGCGACGGTGCAGCGTCATAGGCCATCACGGTGCTGGATGCGATGAGCTTTTCGGCGTCTGCGGCGTCGGCAAGCATTGCGGTGTGCGCTGCGAGGGAACGCGAGTTAGCCACGTATTCCATACCTGCGTTCTGGACCTGTGTGATGGTGCGCATCGCGTTGTGAATCCAGGATGTCTCTGCCGAGGTACTCAACGCGTGCTGGACTTCGTTGAGTTTCTCCATTGCATCGGCGATCAGTTCTGCATTTGAGTTCCAGAACTCGGAAGCAGACATCGCACGAGAAGTGTCGGTCTCCAACAACTTGGCGTGCAAGGCGTGCAGCGACGAATCACCAGTCGCGACTGCCGCCGGGTTTGCAAACGTGTTGGTTTTCGGATCGACCGAACGCGATTTCTGCAGGAGCTCAATCAGTTGTGGCTGCACCTGGTTAACGCGTCCCTCAAACACCGGGCCGAGCGACGCCAACGCACCGGACAGCGAATCATCTGTCCGCAGTGTGTTGTTCAGCGCGGTTTCAAGAATGTTCGCCGTACCCAGAAGGTAGGTTGCGACCGCTTGATTTGCTTCTGGTGCGTTTACATCCCCGATTGGGCTCAGAGTACGCCCTGCATCTGCGAGGCCACTGACCTGTGAGAAAGAAGTTAGTGGGCTAGTAGCTGCATGCGCCTGAGCGTTGGCTATTAGTCCGGAAATTGAGCGAAGTTGATCAACTGCGCGCTGTACTGAGTCAGAATTGATTGAAATCAAGATACCCCCCAAACAATGTTGTTTTTAGTCCCTCACTCACGATAAATGACAAAGCGACTGAGGTAAAGAGAATGTCCAATAAAGTGGACATCCGTTACTGGTTTGCGTCGAAAAGTGCCTCAAGACTGGTGATTGCAGTCTGGCAATTTTTTTCTTGGCTACCGAAGCCTTTTATTCCGGCGACTCCAATCACCAAGCCACCCCGGAGGGTATCCACTTGCGCGAAGCAATCGATCCCGTCGCCAGTTCTGGGTCCGTAAGTGTAAAGGGCCGGTATTAGGGGAGATTGGTATTCCAAGAGCCCCGTATTTGCAGAAATGTGATCCCTATCAGCGTTGTTTTGGAGAAAAAACGGAGACCGTATGTGGTTGTCACTCGGTCCGGTGCAGCTTTTCATTCCGTGCGCCAACGCCGCATACTGCTCTGGCAGCGGCTCCACATCCTCGAACCCCGCAGCGGCGAATTCTTCCTGCGTGATTTCCGTGCAGGGATCGAAGATGTCGTCGCCGATTGTGTACGGGTCGAAGTCGCCGATTTCTAGCACGCCGCTTTCGAACACGAACGCTTGTGCTTGAGGCTTATCCTCCGCAGATTCGGGTGGTGTGCCGGATTCGATGTTGGGCGTGGTGTCGTCGTTAAGCGGTTGCTCTGTAGTGCACCCCGAGAGCATCACGCATAGAGCTGTAGAAAGTATTGCGAATCGTTTCATTTCCCCTCCCCATATGAAAAAGCTTCCCCACCAGGACTCGAACCTAGAATGACGGTACCAAAAACCGTAGTGTTGCCGATTACACCATGGGGAATAGCATCGCTGATTGTAGACCACATCCCGTGGCAACCAAAGATGGGGTGTGTCGGAGAGGGATCTAGAGTGGAACATATGGCTCGTAGGCGAATGACTGCACCCCAGCGTAGGGAACAATTATTAGGCGTTGGGCGCGCTGCTTTTGCTGAGCGCGGATACGACGGGATCTCCATGGAGGAGATTGCGGCTCGCGCCGGGGTGACCAAGCCGGTGGTGTATGAGCACTTTGGGGGCAAAGAGGGGTTGTACCAGGCAGTTATTCGTCGGGAGATGGTCCGCCTGGAGGAGACGATTATGGGGTCTATCCAGGAGGGGCGCTGGCGCGATCGCATTGAGCGTGGTGTGTTGGCGTTGCTGACGTACGTGGAGGATGACACCGACGGGTTTGTCATCCTTGCGCATGGTCAGTTGCCGGGGGAGGGGCGGACGTATTCGACGATTCTTAACCGTGTGACCGCTGAGGTTTCCCACCTGCTGGCGGAGGCGTTTAAGCACCGTGGATTAGATGAGGCGATGGCCGGGTTGTACGGTCAGGCGCTGGTTGGCACGGTGTCTAATTCTGCGCTGTGGTGGCTGGACCAGCGTGAGCCAGACAAGCATATTGTGGCGGCGCATATCTCTAACCTGTGTTGGAATGGGTTGCGGGGGATGGAGGCCAAGCCGCATATTGCTGGTGAAGATGTCGCTGGAGATGAGCGCGCTGTGGATCGCGAAGCGAACGAAGAGGAAGCATTGCATGACTGATAACACCCCGCCCGTGCTTGGTGGGCTGCTCACCCAGGCGTTGACGGACCCGAAGTTGAAGGGTTTGGTGACGCATGTGGGGGAAGATTCGCTGCATATTACCGGCATTGACCAGGCACGTTCCTGGACTGCTGGTGCGATCGCGCGTGAGACTCCGGTGCTGTTGGTGACGGCGACGGGGCACGAGGCGGAAGACCTCACGGCGGAGCTCAAGGCAATGCTTGGCGACGACAAGGTCGCCCAATTCCCCGCCTACGAGACGTTGCCCCATGAGCGCTTGTCGCCAGCTGCGGACATTGTTGGCCGACGTGCGAAGGTGTTGTGGGATATGCCGCGGGTGATCGTGGCTGCGGCGCGCGCCGTGTGCCAGCCGGTTTTGCCTGCGATTGAGCCGATTCGGGTGGCGGTGGACCAGGAAGCCGACTTTGAGGACCTGACGCAGCAGTTGGTGCATTTCGCCTACAACCACGTGGATATGGTTGCGGGCCGTGGCGAGTTTGCTACCCGCGGCGGCATCATTGACGTTTTCCCGACTACTGCCCAGAACCCTGTGCGTATCGAGTTCTGGGGCGACGAAGTCACCGACATCCGCTCCTTTGCGGTTGCGGATCAGCGCACCATCGAAGAGGTTGGTGCCGTCGAACTGTTTCCAGCAAGGCAGTTGCTTATCGACGACACCGTGGCCGCCAAAGCCGACGACCTGGCTCGCAAATTCCCGTCGAACCCCACCTTGTCGTCGCTGCTTGCACGCATTTCCGAAAAGCAGCCGGCGGACGGCATGGAAGCGATCATCCCGGCACTGACCGATAAGACGTATTCGGTGCTGCCGGAATTGATGCCGGCCGGTTCGGTGGTGTTGGTGACCAACCCGGAGAAGGTTCGCACTCGCATTGCCGACTTGGAAGCGACCGACCGCGAGTTCCTCGAGGCCGGCTGGGAGGCCGCCGCGATGGGCGCCGAAGGCCCGGTGGCGGTGGAAGGCCTGGACGTTTCTGCCTCGTCGTACCGTTCGTTCGAGTCCCTGGAGGTCTCCGCGTCGAAGGCCGGAAACGCCTGGTGGACCTTTGCTCCTCCCGGCATGTTCGCCGCGGATGACGCGTCGACGCTGCCGCTCGAGTTCGAGGCAGCACCCGCGCCGAAGGGCGATCCGAAGCAGATCGAGCAGCTCTACGCCACGCTGAAACTGCACGTGACGCAAAACCACGGCAAGGCCGCCTATGTCGCTCCGGCCAAAGGTGCGATCGACCGCATGGCGGAGCGGCTGCGCGAACACGGCGTGTCCGCACGAGTGGCCACACCTGGGCTCGAGCCCGTCGATGGCGCAGTTACGCTCTACCAGGCGTTATCGCACGCAGGCCTCGTTTTCGGCGGGCCGAACTTGGTCGTTATTACTGAAACGGACCTGACCGGCAACCGCGTCGGCGACATCGCCGGCGCTAAGCGACGCGCCCCGCGCCGCCGCAACCGCGTCGACCCGTTGGCTTTGCAGCCGGGTGATTTCGTGGTGCATGACACCCACGGCATCGGCAAGTTTGTGAAGATGGCGGAGCGCACTATCAAGGCCGGCGATGAGGCGTCGCGACGCGAATACATCGTGCTCGAGTACCAGCCCGCCAAGCGCGGACAGCCCGGCGACCAACTCTGGGTGCCCATGGAGTCGCTGGACCTGCTGAGTAAGTACACCGGTGGCGAGAAGCCGTCGCTAAGCAAGATGGGCGGCTCGGACTGGAAGTCCACCAAGCGCAAGGCGCGCGCCGCCGTGCGCGAGATCGCCGGCGAGTTGGTGGAGCTCTACGCCAAGCGCCAAGCCGCGCCGGGCCACGCGTTCGCGCCGGATACCCCCTGGCAGCTCGAGATGGAAGATGCCTTCCCGTTCGTAGAGACGGAAGACCAGCTCAACGCCATCGAAGCGGTCAAGGAAGACATGGAAAAGCCCACGCCGATGGACCGCGTGATCGTGGGCGATGTGGGCTTCGGCAAAACCGAGGTGGCCGTGCGTGCCGCGTTTAAGGCAGTGCAGGACGGCAAACAGGTCGCGGTGCTGGTGCCGACGACGCTGCTCGCCCAGCAGCATTACTCCACCTTCACGCAGCGCATGGATGGTTTTGGGGTGGAGGTTCGCGAGCTGTCGCGTTTCACCTCTACCACGGATTCGAAGAAGATCCTCGCAGGTCTTGCGGATGGTTCCGTAGACATCGTCATTGGTACCCACCGACTGCTGCAGACTGGCGTGCAGTGGAAGAACCTCGGTCTGATCATCGTGGACGAGGAGCAGCGCTTCGGTGTCGAGCACAAGGAACACATCAAGGCGCTGAAGTCGCACGTTGACGTGCTCACCATGACGGCAACGCCGATTCCGCGCACGCTTGAGATGTCGCTGACCGGCATCCGCGAAATGACATCGATTACCACTGCGCCGGAGGATCGTCACCCGGTGCTCACGTATGTCGGTCCGCAGGAAGATAAGCAGGTGGCGGCGGCGATTCGTCGAGAATTGCTTCGCGACGGCCAAGTCTTCTACATCCACAACAAAGTCTCCGACATCGAAAAGACCGCCCGCCAACTGCGCGAACTCGTTCCCGAGGCCCGCGTGGTGGTCGCCCACGGCCAGATGAGCGAGCAGGTGCTCGAGCAGACCGTGCAGGGTTTTTGGAACCGCGAATACGACGTCATGGTGTGCACCACGATCGTGGAGACCGGCCTGGACATCGCCAACGCCAACACCCTGATCGTGGAAAACGCCCAGAACATGGGCCTGAGCCAGTTGCACCAGCTGCGCGGACGTGTGGGCCGTTCCCGCGAGCGTGCCTACGCGTACTTCCTGTACCCGAAGGACAAGACACTCACCGAGACCTCCTACGACCGCCTGGCCACCATCGCCCAAAACAACGACCTGGGCGCCGGCATGGCCGTGGCGCAGAAGGACCTGGAGATGCGCGGCGCTGGCAACGTGCTCGGCGCGGAACAGTCCGGCCACATCGCCGGCGTGGGCTTCGACATGTACGTCCGCTTGGTCAGCGAGGCCGTGGAAACCTTCAAGGGCCTCATGAGCGGCAAACCCATCGACGCCACCGACAAAGGCCCGAAGGAAATCCGCGTCGATCTGCCCGTGGATGCACACATTCCGGAGACCTACATCAACTCCGAGCGCTTGCGCCTCGAGGTGTACCGCAAGCTCGCAGAAGCGCGTGACGACGACGCCCTAACCGCCGCAGCCGACGACATGATCGACCGCTTTGGCACCTTGCCAATTGAGGTCGAGCGGCTCATGGCCGTAGCCCGACTGCGCAACCAGGCACGTGCAGTTGGCGTTTCCGAGATCCTGACCCAGGGAACGCGCATCAAACTCCACCCAGTCGAGTTGCCTGACTCCAAGCAGGTGCGCCTGAAGCGCTTGTACCCGGGGGCGAACTTCCGGGCTGCGGCAAAGGCGCTGCAGGTGCCGATGCCCAAGGAAGGCGGAGCAAAGCGGGCACTCAACGCTCCAAACCTGCGCGATATGGAATTGCTGCAGTGGGTCGCCGACTTCATGACCGACGTCCTCGACGCTCCCAAGATCGCCGTGGCGGGACCGGGTGCGGAGGAGGCACCGAAGAAGAAGGTGTTCTCGGTCAGCGAGTAGGCGCTACCGCGTCAGTGATCCCCCTTCAGACGAAGAAGGACGCTCGGACCGATCGTCTAGCTCTGTGTTTGTGGAACCAGACGATGAGCTCCGTGTTGACCATGGTGGTCGTTATCACCTGGGGGTTTGTGTGGGTGGTTTCGAGACCGTCTAGCTGTATTTGCGGGGGTGCTAGACGATCAGTGGCAGCAACGAAAAGAGAGTGTGCCCACCCGGTGTTGCGGGTGGG
>NZ_KV789299.1:0-114156 GCF_001807545.1 Corynebacterium sp. HMSC08F01
CTGGACCACCTACATCAGATCAGACACAACTGCGTCCGATAAATCATGCGCAACTCATCCGCCGTCACACCCAACGACAACGCCACAATCGCATCAATCTCCACCTGCGCAGCACGCCGCTCCTCATTCCTACGTTGAGGCGCATCGATGTCCCAAGGTTCCCCCCACAACCTCCTCCGTCACCATTTGCTCTTTACAGACCAAGTTCTTCGCTACCATTTTGTGTCAGTCACCCGTGGAGAGAACCCTGCGGGAGGGGTGACTGAGAACCCGAGCTCCCTTAGAGATTTTGCCGCTGCTTCCGGGTAGTCCCGTACTGTGGCAGCCGTTTGCTTGAACAACCATTCTTGCCGCCGTCGCAGCAGAATGGGCTCCCAGCCCGGTTTGCCCCGAAACCCGCACTCAGCGATAACAAAGTAGAGGAATTCTTCGAGCGATGGGCGAAACCGCTTGCCACCCACCGGCAAGTGCAATTCTTCCAGCCGTCCTTTCTTCCTCGGGTTTCCTGACTTCCCTTGGAAGTTTTGCATCAGAGCCGGGCTCAGCAAACCAGTGACTCCCGAATAATGAATGTGGGCGCATGGAGCGCTGGTGTATCCCCGTTCATATTCAAACCGAATACCCGGGGACGTAGCTACCCGCAGCTCGAATTTGCTTCGTTCCACGGCGAGGAACCTGCCGGCGGAATCGGAAGTTAATTCGTAGCGGACGATGACCCGGAATAGCTGGCTGTAGTCATGGCTATCCACTTCGCTTTGGAGCTGACCGGCACCGTGGATAACCGGGGCATCAAATTCACCTACAACGATGTTCGTATCGGAGTTGAGCCACGCCTCCGTTTCGATATCCCCTTCAGATGCGAGTGGGAGAGCATCAATAAGTGTGCTTCTCACCTCGTCGAGAAACAGCTCAGCCTCGTCAAGCAGATTCAAGTTGTCCCTCGCCCAACAGCATCAGTACGACGCTTAAATCGTCGTACAAGGCCCGCTCGGACTTATCTAGCATGCCCGAGTGGGCGAGCGTACGTAGTTCTTCAATGCTCGCAGAAGGCTGGCGTGTGGACTTGCGGAGAGTAGCGAGATAGTCCCGCTTCTTCTCCCAGAGTTCCTTGTTGTTGGTGGTCTTAATTTCAACTGCCATGTCAATCACCTCAGCTCGCTGGTATTGGTTCTAGCCCGAATAATAGCCAAGAGCCCGCCACTAACATCTTTCGATATAGAACGTTTGTTCCATTAGATCTTAACCGCTCGCACAGAGCACTGATCTTGACGAGACAGATACGCTCCTGCTTTTCTCCCTGGTGGGCGTTTAGACCATCTCCTCAAACCTCTTATACGCCTCCCGCATATCCGCTTCCCGGTCCAGCTGCCTAAACGGATACTCAAAGACGTACTCCACACCCGACTGCGGATGCACCCACGTCCGATCCGCCACCGGCAACTCCTCACTCTCGCGCAACTTCGCCTGCAACTTCATCACATCCTTCGGCACCTTCCGACCATTCGCATCAAACCGATCCTCCTGGTCATAACGCCGCATCACCGGAAACTGCGTCCGATAAATCATGCACAACTCATCCACCGTCACACCCAACGACAACGCCACAATCGCATCAATCTCCACCTGCGCAGCACGGCGCTCCTCGTCCTTTCGCAAAGGCTTATCGACGCCCAAAGGCTCCCCCACAACCTCCTCCCACAACGGCATCAGGTTGAAAGAATGCGGCTAACTACACCGCTGAGAAGTACCGGGAATGCGACACTCGAAGATGCTCTTCGCTTGCGCTGGCCACCGCAACAATTTCAAGATCCGGATCGGTGTTGAAGCGATCAAGCTTCAACCGCTCCCGGGTCGCGTCTCTTAGAGAATCGAACTGTTCGAGGTCCATAACGCCCGTTCGACGCTGATATTTAATCAGATAAGCAGTCATCAGGGCCTCCTCTTCGGGCGCGCAACTCTTGTGCTCGCGTGAATGTCATCTAGCATGCCATACACCTCGCGCTGTAATGCATCAATCCTGGGTTGGAGATTCGGGTTTCTTGTGTCGGAGAGTTCCTCGACTCTCTTGACCAGCGACGAAAGTTCGTGAAGCTGTCCGACGACATCTTCGGCTCCTGGGGGCATAGAGACCCCCTTTTCGTGTAGATACCGAATGTCACGACCGTAGATGTCGGCCGCTTCCTCGTAAAGGTTCGCCCACTTGGACTGCAACGCTGTGCGAATCTGCATTTCTGCTCTACCTAGTCCAGAACGAATGTGAAGGTGAATCGCGCGATAGCCCGAATGGGACTCCTCCCGAAGGTCACGGATGTCTACCCGTTTTGCGCCTTCAACTAGGAATGCATTTTTGAAGACTTCAGCGACCTTGATTTGCTCGGACAGAGTGAGTGAGCTGTCGAAGCGCAAGCCTGCGACATCATGAATATTCGAGATGGGTGTGGTTCCCATTCTCCGCAGCTTTTGCAGCAAAGTTGATTCGGTCTTCACTCGGCCCGAAATAATGTATGTGTTTGAACCCGGTAAAACCTTGGGCTCTCTTCCTAGCTGTAGAGGAAGAATAAGGCTACGAGCTGTCTCCTCTGCAATCTCCAAAAGGTCCGACAGGAAAGTCGCGTTGAATTCGAGAAAGTCTTCAATCGGTACAGGATCGTACGGTCCTCCGTCACGCCACCGGCTCCCCGCCGTGTCTACTGCGGTCTTCGAATATGGTCGCTTTCCAGTCAACCGCCGATTACTCACCTCGAACGTGCTCACTCTTGCTGCATCCCCTCAAACCGCGAGTACGCCTCCCGCATATCCGCCTCCCGGTCCAACTGTCTAAGCGGGTACTCAAAGACGTACGCCACACCCGACTGCGGATGCACCCACGTCCGATCCGCCACCGGCAACTCCTCACTCTCGCGCAACTTCGCCTGCAACTTCATCACATCCTTCGGCACCTTCCGACCATTCGCATCAAACCGATCCTCCTGGTCATAACGCCGCATCACCGGAAACTGCGTCCGATAAATCATGCACAACTCATCCACCGTCACACCCAACGACAACGCCACAATCGCATCAATCTCCACCTGCGCCGCCCGACGCTCCTCATCCTTACGCAAAGGCGTATCGACGTCCCACTCCTCACCCATAATCTCCTCCCACAGAGGTGCGTACGCCTCAGTGAGGCAGTTAAGACGGAGGTAGTTGCGTAGCAAGTGCGCGCAGTCTAAGGATCCTTTTCCGAATACCAACCCTTCCACTGCGGCTGGCCGGAGGTGGCTCACACCTGAGGCACGAACGAGGAAATCCACGACGAAGCTGGAAAGCGTCGCGCCCAACAAAACGGTATCCGCATCGTCCTGGATGCTAGCTGCGGAACCAACAGCGTCAACGTGTGTGGCCCCGGGAGGGATTAGAGACGGATATGTTGTTCTGTAACCGGTTATCGCTGCCATTACCCGCCATGCAATTCGAAATGGCTGCTTCGCGGACACCTCATTCCAAGTTCCATAGTCGCTGTCATACGTTGGCCTAATTTCGCGATCCGGCTGATACGCCGTCGCCGGGATAAAGTCGGCAGGCATCGCCTCGAGGTCGACCTCGGACCAGTCTTGATTGTGTTTCAGAGTGGGGTTAGGTTGTTTAATCATCGGTGTCGCTACGCCGAGGTGCGGTCCCTGGAGAATGACATCGTCCCATGAATCTGGGTGCGCCCACCCTGTGTCGAAGTAGCCTGCTTTCTTATCGGTGGTTTCGTTCCAACCACCGGAGAATTGTAGACCGAGGTCACGAATGCGAGGAGCGGCTGCAAGCTTCTCGAGCACTGCCGCGGCTTCACTGTTGACCGTGTAGACCATGCGGGATTCGATGGCGGGGACCGATTCGTCCTCAAGAATGGAGTGCCACACCTCGAGCGCCTTGAGATCTACCGTTTGGATGCGGTCGCGGTGTGGTCGTAAATCCCAGTTACCGTTGTCGTCTTTCAGACCAGGTAGATTTCCAGACCCATCGTGGAGGAGAGACTCTTGGACGGTGGAGGGGTGGTACAACGAGGCGGCGTGGTCAAAGCTCACCATACCTTGCTGTGACCCGTAAACGTGTACGCCGTACGCAACTAGATGGTGAACGTCGAACAGAGCCAGTTCGTTGATGAACTGCCAGTGGCGCCGCAATCGCAAGTACGCACCGCGACGCAGAGGCGCAGCCTTCTTCTCGGTGAAGTGGGACTCGGGGTGGATGAGTGAGGTGACGCCATCCGCCGACGTGTTACCCCACGTGCGTTCCATGAATCCGCGATACAGATCGGGGCGCTGGTTCTTCAGATGAGGGAAATCGGGGACATTTCCTAACACGGCTGCGGTTGCAACTGTTTCGCTGGCACCCGAGAACACCTGCTGCCGGATACGCGAATCGGTATTCAATCCTTCTCGGCGCGCATTCTTTTCAGGTTGCGTCGGTTTGTGCGCGAGCGTGAACCAAGGATCCAACTCCGCGTACAGATCGTCCATCTTCACATCAGGCCGTACCCACGGCGGGTTGCCCACCTGGAGGTCGAAGCCGCCGCGTGCGAAGACGGCGGCGAAGTCAAGGTCCCAGTGGAAGAAGCCCTGTTCGGCGGCAACCTGCTGGGCAACTTTCAGCCACGGGTGGTGCCCAAGCACGGTCTCCATGGCGCGGGCGCCGGAGAGACCAAGTTCGGTGCGCTCAAGTTGCACCAACTCGTCCCAGTCCGTGGCGCGGCCAAGTTGGGTTTGGGACGCGTCGCGGGAGGTGATTTCGGTGCCGATGATGTCGGTAAGCGTGGCAAGCCACTCGTCAAGGTCGGGGAGTGCGTCCACCTCGGTGAGCGGCCAGAACGTCAGCGCGTTCCACGCGTCCATGATGAGGCGGAGGCGAAGGTAGGCACCTTCGGTGTCGTGAAGCAGCTCCCGCTCGATCTGCTCACGGCGCACGTTCTTGGCGGTGTGTTCGGTGTCACGGCCCCAGATGTCGATGTCGCGGCGGACCTGCTCCTCCGCGATACGCATCTTGGACAGCGTGATCGCCCACAGGGATTCCACGCGTGCCGCGAGGTTGGTCAGTTTCTTCGCCTGTTCCTTGGTGGGCGCCTTACCGGTGACGGACCTCTTCCATGCTTTCATGGCCTTGACCTCGTCGGCGGCGAGTTTCTTCAAGTCCTTGGCGTCTGCAGCAGCACCCCAGGTAGCAGAGGGCAGGAGGAACTGGTGGATGCGGCCGGCGGCGTTTACGTCCCGTGTCTCGCCGACGTCGATAGCCTGGGCCAAATTCTGCACCGGTTCCCGGCGCGGCACTGCCTTGAGCCACTCGCGCTTCTTCAACTGCGCCGTGGAGTATGTGGAGCGCAACGCCCCGATAAGCGAGTTACCGCGGCGCAGGTGCAGGCCGAACCACGGTGCCTTGAGTTGGCTGGTCATGGTGTCCAGCCACAGAGAAATCTCGGCGAGCTCCACCGCGGTGGGGTTTAAGTCCACGCCGTAGACCTGGTGCAATGCGATGTGCGCCTTGATTTTCTGTAGTTCGACGGTGCGTTGCTCGGGCTCAACCTGCTGGTCGAGTTCGTCTTCACGCAGCTTGAGGTAGAGCTCCGCCAGCTGGCGCACGGCCTCCACAGCGAAGGCACCGGAGCCCATGGCGGGCTCGCAAATCGTGAGGCTGAGTACGTCGGCAGCGGTCTGGATACGGCCTTCCTCCTGCAGTACCTCGATGGCCTGGCCGACGGTGAACTCAGTCAGCACTTGCGGGGTGTAGAACGACGCGGAACGCTCTCGGTCGCGGCTGGACTGGCGGAACACGAAGGAGCCGGCCGCGTGCAGGCGGCGAGTTTTCGCGGTACCGCCTTCCTCCATCTGCTTCGTCTCCATAACGAAGCTGTCTTGCGGGACCGTGTCTGCGGCGTGGGTGGGTAGGACCCAGGAGCCCTTGGAGGCGTCACCCTTCGGTGCGACCTCGTACAGGTTCTCTTGGGCGATGAAGCCGTGGTAAGACATCAGGCCCTCGTAAACCTGGCCGAGTTCGGTCACGCCGAGGGTGGCGTAGGAGATGAACCCGCGGTCCCTGCCAGCAGAGACTTTGGACAGGAGCAGGTTCTGAAGAATTTGGGTGAGGGCTTCGTTGGAGAGCTTGACTTCGTCGATAAGCTGCGTGCTCTCGCGCTTGAACAGGTCGGCCTCGAGGTTGCGGAAGGTGAGGCCCTCGTTTTGCGCGTCCCGGTCGGCGGCGGGGGAGTCCAGCGGGTCGTGACCCTCGTTGACCTGGGTGAACAGCAACTGCAGGGAGTCGTAAAGATGCGTGCCGTGGCGAGCCTTGTCGGTGACAGGCGGGTTGAGGATCTGGTCGCGCAGGCGATCCAGGCCGTAGCCCTCCACGTACTCGGGCGCGCCAGTAGGCAGGATGGCCAACTCCGATGAAGCCTCCGCGAACAACAGGAACAGGATGCGGTAGAGGTAGCGCAGGGACTGATGCGCCAACTCGTTGCCGTCCACGCCATCGATGGGCAGGTGTTGCTCGCGGCGGCGATCCAGCACGTCGTTGCCGATGATCTCGATGGATTCGCGTACTGCATCTCGCAGGTCGCCGGAGACCTTCACCGCGTGCTGCTGGGATTCCTCGCGGGTCTTTGCCCACCACGTGGTGCCGTCGGCGGCGCGCTCCAGGTTTTCCCGCGCCAGGATGACGGCGACGCGCTCGAGCTCGCCGGCCTTCTTCGTGTCGTTGCGCTCGGCAACGAGCTGCAGATTGATGGCCAGGTAACGGCCCAGCGGCCAAGACTCGCGCTCTGCGAGCATGACCCAGGGGCCAGCAAGCGTGACGATGAACTCCGGTGGCTCAGCCGCCAAGAACAGATCACCAACGAGTTTGGACACCTTAGTGGTCTGCGGGTCCTTGCCCTGTTGAGCGACGGTGACAGACAGCGAGGTGAGGTCGTCCTCGGTCTCCGCCGGCTCGTCCGCTGCGATGACGGCGAAGGTGCCGGCGTTGCCCAGCCAGCCGGTGTAGTGGAAGGTGTCCCCGGCGCGGGTGTAGTGCTGCTCGGTTGGGTTTCCATAGCCGAAGGCCTGGCGGATGAGGCGGACGGTCGTATCTCGGTCGGCGTCGGTGGCGAACGCGGTCTGCAGCTCTCCGCGGTGCTGCTGGAGGCGCTTGATGGGGGAGAGGGTGCCGGTCTCCTTCTCCAGCGCCGCCCACTCCTTCGTGCGGGCCTTCACACGTTTAGTAAAGGACTCGCCTTTGGTTTCATCGGTGGTGAAGTAGTGGTCGCTGATCCACTCGTCGACATTGATGATTGAGTCGTAGGTAGCCATGGTTAGCGCTCCTGGTTCTGGGGTAAGACAAGGACGAGGGGGCGGACGAGTTCGCGGTCCGGTTCGAGAGAGGTGATGAGCGACTTCTCTTCCTGGATCAGCTTCTCTGGACGCCCGGCGCGCAAGACGAGTTGGCTGTCGTCCTTGGCGTGCTGCCAGCGGTCGGCGCGGTCAATCCAATAGTCGATGCGCTCGTGCGCATGTCTGCGGGCGGCGGCCATCATCGGCTGAAGCTGGTCGCTCGCGGCCCGGACCGACTGGGCGACGAGGTCTTGTGTGTCCTCCGGCAGGCTAAGCGTGCCCGGGTTAATGGCGTTTTCGGTCAGCCCAATGCTGCGGAGCCACTCGATAGGGTCCTCAATGGTCTGCGGAATCATGCCGCCGGCAACGGTGACGAAGGCTCGGGAGACCACCTGGCCGCGTTTATTGGTCAGTGTGGCCATAAGCAGGACAGTCGGCATGGACACGCTGCCCTCGATAGCGGTGATCTGCCCTGCGGAAAGCGACGCCAGCGCGCGGTCCGCCGCCCAGTCCGTCACCGGGTGCAGGGGACCCAAGAAGTGGGCCTTGGGCCAGGTGGATCCGTCGTCGCCGGTGCGGGCCTTGCGGAGGATCTCGTCACCCACCGCGTGGTTAGTGGCCAGCTGGAAGTGCTCACGCACCTTGCGATCCGCAAGATAATCCTGTGGCAGCACTTCCAAGCGTCGGCGCAGGTCCTCTGGCGGCTCGAGCTCGGCTACGCCGTTGGGGTGGAGCTGGAACTGCACGCCGCCTGCTGCAAGCGACTTCTCCGGGGCGGCGTGGAACGCCTCGTTCAACGCGTCCTCCAGGTACGCGATCTCGGAGGGGTAGAGGCCTTTGTTATCGGTCGGAGTAGCGGTGGTTGCCGGGGCGGTAGCAGCGGGTTCGTCGTCAATCTCCGGCTCGAAGCCCGACATCCAGAAGTCGATGAGGTCGGCCTCGGTCTGCGCCTGCGCGCTGGCAATCTCCTCCGGGGTCTTCACCACGTCATCGAACTGCACCTGGTTCTGGATCACCCGGCGGATCTCGTCCTCCTCGCCGGAGATAGTGTGCTTGCCGATGAGCGATCCGACGTCGCCAAGCAACGCATGCGCCTCGTTCTCACGATTGATCAACTTGGACAGCACGTGCAATTCGCCGACGTAGCCGCCCTGCTTCGTATCCAGCAGGAGAGCTGCAATCTGTGGCGGGTCCGTCTGGCCGTAGCGATCGATGCGGCCGTTGCGCTGCTGAATACGGATCAGCGACCACGGAATGTCGTAATGGATCAAGTCATGACACAGCGTGTGCAGGTTCACGCCCTCCGACGCCACATCACCCGTGACCAGGATGCGGAGTTTGGAATCGGTGCGCTTGAATTCGTCGACAAGCCGCATCTGCTCCTCATCCGACAGACCGCCGTGCATGACCTCCACGGCGCCAGCCGGCATCTTTAGGTCCTTGGTCAGATTCTCTTTGAGCCAATGCAGCGTGGCCACACGCTCGGAGAACACCACCGCGCGGGTCTTCTTGCCTTTGCCCACGCCAATGTCCTGCAGGTAGTTCACCAGCGCGGCGTACTTGTTGGAGTTCTGACGCGTGATCTTCGCGTTAAGTGCTTGGAGGCGCTCGAGGGCCTGGCGCTGGTTCGTGTCCGACTCGGGAACGCGCTTGAGACGGTTCTCAATCGTCTCGCCCAGCGCGGCAGGGGAGGAGAGGAACGCCTTGACCAACGTCCACGGGAAAAGACGATCCTGCGCTGGATTCTGCTTCGCCTGGATCCAGGTCGCGTCGAGCTCGGCTGCCACGGCATTTTCTTCGGCGGACGCCTCTACTGGCACATTGACCGGGTCTTTGCGCTCCGCCCATTTCTCGCCAACGACGCTTGCAACCTCCTCGCTGTGGCGGTGGCGGCGGATGAGGAGACGGGAGACAGCCTCGGCATCGATCGTGCCGTCGGGCATAACGGAGGTCGGATCCAGCAGACGCAGAATCTCCTTGAAACTCTCCGGGTCACCATTGTGCGGTGTTGCCGAGGCCAGCAGGAGCGCCTCCGTCGTCGGCGCGAGCGTGCGAGCGAGCTCGTTGTTCTGCGTGCCCACGTTGGTGGCGTTATGGATCTCGTCGATCACCACCGCATCCCAACGCACCTTCTCCAACATCGCGCGATACTTACCGCTCTTCAGCGTGTCCATCGAGACGATCACGCGCGGGAAATACGTGAACGGGTTCCTACTCGCTGGCAGGATGCGCTGCACCCGCTGGATGCCTGCGCTGTCGAGCCTGACCAGGGGAATCGCGAAGCGCGACCACATCTCCTGCTGGAACTGCTCCATGATGTGTTTCGGCGTGACCACGAGGATGCGCTCACCACGCCCGCGGCGGATCAGCTCCGCGAGGATCATGCCGATCTCCAGAGTCTTACCCAGGCCGACAGCATCGGCGATGAGGATACGGGGGCGCAGGTTGTCGTCGCTAAGCGCCTTGCGCACTGCAGAAAGCTGATAGTCGAGTGGATCCATCAGCATGCCCTCCGCCACCGAGAGGCGATCTTGGTAGAGCGGTACCGGCGTCTGACGCAGCGTGGTCTCGAGCCACAGGCGCGTCGTGCGGTAACCGGGGGAGTGATCGGCGACGACCTCTACCTTGGCGGGGTCGAACACCTCCACGTCGTCGAGCGCGGTGTAGAAACTCGCCGTGGTGTCGCGAACGTAATCCGACAGGCCACGGACCTTGAGTAGATAACCGTCCACGGACTGAGCGACGTTGGTAATCAGCCACAACTCATCGCGAACCTTGACCATGAGGCCGGGCGCGAAGGTCTGGTCGTTGCGCTGGGATTCGGTGGTGTCCTGTGCGGGCGAAGACATACGTAGCAGCGTATCCGGCCCGCGCGAGACAGGGGGAGGTTGGGCGTGCGGGTGTTCGATGAAGGCGCGTGGCCTGCTCCCCCTTACAACGCAATTGCCTATGAACCGGATTCGAAGGGGGTTAGGCGCTTCGCTCTTTGAAGTACAAGATCCGGGCGTCTCTTCACCTCCGTTATCGGAGCGCATTCTGTGCTCGGTCCGAGATCTCCGGTTACCCACCATTGCTGAACCGCTTGGGCGACAGGTTCCCGTCCCGCGAACTTATCGATGAGCACCTCATTTACATTCCCCATATTGGGGTCAACATCGCTGAGATCCGTATTGAACTGAAAGGTCGGATAGTATTTCGTTTCTCCAGTCTCGTGGAGAAATATCCCCTCGTTTTTAACTAGATACCTAAGAAGAGCTTTTCTTCCTCGCTCGTCGCGTTCAGGGTGAAAAGTTTCCAAGAGCTTTGGTTGGGTTATGCACTCAATCTGGTTAATGTGGTCAATCACCTTATAATCGTGCAGGTCGGGCT
Organism: Corynebacterium sp. HMSC08F01; assembly: GCF_001807545.1. Lineage (NCBI taxonomy): Bacteria > Bacillati > Actinomycetota > Actinomycetes > Mycobacteriales > Corynebacteriaceae > Corynebacterium > Corynebacterium sp. HMSC08F01. The sequence goes on from NZ_KV789299.1 coordinate 10,698, forward strand.
CATAATTTCTGCGCCAGATCAGCTCCTCATCCCAACCCTCGGGAAACCCCATCGCAACTAGGGGGATGCCGGATCTCCGCACAAAGCTCTGCAACAGGTTAACCATTTCTTCCGACCAGGAAGAACCCGGGTAGATTCGCGCGAAGAGGAACCTCATAGCAGCAATAGTCTTATAGGGCTTATGAGGAAGACCTTTCAAATGGGAAAGCTCCTGGATATGATCTCTCGGTTCGGCCAGTGAGGTATCGAAGACCTTATTCCAGACTCGCCCATAGTGTGCACATACGTTGCTGCCCAAACAGGAAGGTGAGGACCATATTTGCGACGGAAGTGCTGAACAAAGTCACTTTGGCTGCGCCGTTCTTCGCGGGAGTAGTCAGCGATCCACCCAATATGTTTCGACTGTTTGATCGATAGCGAGCCCGCTGTCCAAATGGATGAATCTTTACGAAGATAGGCGGGAATTCGGTGCGCAAATGGATGGTAGAACCCGAGGCGATTGCTCAGCTGACTCCTCAGCCACACCTCAATCATTTCGAGGCCCTCTACGAATTTTTTCCTCACCGACTCGTCAAACTTGTAAAGGTCAACGATCTGACCGAACGTTGTTCCGGGCGGGAAATCGTCATCCTGTTTGAAATAGTAGGCGTACCCCGTAAATCGAAAGTAGCCACATTCCCTCAGCATCGATCTGGCTGCTTCGCTGTTTTGAATTACCAAGCCATGGGTCCGGAGCTTTGCAAGCTGATCATCAATGAAAAATATGGCTTCGCGTACTTGCTTTGCCGGTAGGCGTTCAGCACTTCATCATCCATATAAATAAAACTAGCCGCCTCCCCGTACGGAGAGGTCGGCTAGTCGTGATGGGATAGAGAATAGTGTTCGTCCCCCTCTTCCACAACCCATTACCCCCGGGCCACCTCTCGCCTAAACGTTCCCAACTCTTGGACGCTAAGAATCTAAGAGGCTTTTTCAGCCCCCGAATGTTTCACGTGGAACATCACGATGCCGCTGCGGCCAGCGCCCGCGCCACCGCCAAGTCCTCCCACGGCATGCCGACCGTCTTAAACACGATGCGTCGGCTGGTGTCCAGCGCAACATCGCCACGGACCACGTCGGCCATGGACACGACGTCGTCCCACGAGAGTGCGCCTTCCTCGACCGCGATGGCAACGTCGCCGGCCTCGCCCTTGGCGGCGCCGACGTCTTCGACGATCACCTGCGCGCCTGCAAGGACGTCAGTATCAAGCTCGCGCGTGTCGGTGGTGTGGGCGCCGACGGCGAGGACGATGGCGCCGTCGCGAAGATGCTCGGCGCTCAGGATCGGAGAAGGGGAGGAGGTTGCGGTGACCACGAGTTCAGCGCCGGCCACCGCCTCGTCGGCAGCGGACGTGCCCGCCTCAGCCCAGGGATAGGCAAAACCGTCCGGGCGAGTCCGGGAGACGAACGTGCAGGAGACGTCGAGGACGTCCTCGAGCGTGGCGGCGTGGCCAAGGCCCTGGGCGCCGGTGCCGAAGATGACGGCGTTTACGGGGTCGTCGAGAAACGAAAGCACCCCAGCGACGGCGACGGCGGGGGTGCGGAGGGTGGTGAGCGCGGCGGCGTCGATAAGCCACTCCGGCGTGAGCGTTTCGCCGCCCATGAGCAGGTACGAGCCCTGGATCAACGGGACATCCACGGTCGAGCCCGGCGGCTGGATGCCGAGCACCTTCACGCCGACCGCACCGTCGAGCGCCGACGGAAGCAGGTGCATCTCGCCGTGGGGGAGGCCGACCTTTTGGCGCTGCGAGTCAGTCGCGGGGTCGAAGCCGCTGAGCAGCGCGTCGCGCACGGCCTGGACCGCGGCGGCGGGGGAGAGGGTGGCCATTGCTTCGTCGTAGTCCACGTAGCGCATGGCGGCCAGTGTAGGGGAGTTACACGGCTCCATCTCGGGATGGCCGATCCCACAACGGAGCTAACTGTGGCAGTGAGAGCGCCCAGTCCAGGGATACACGCTCCTGTTCGAGCCGTTTGTTCCCTGATGCGATCAAGAACCGCCGTGCACGTTCCTCCTCCTCGGTGAGGCGGGGGAGCACGCGTGCAGTATCCCCTGGGTCAGCGACTGCGAGGTGGAGGAACCTCTGCACGGTGTCAATGTCCATCGCTGCGCTGACTACCGAAACGGAGCACCCGTCGGCAGACAAACGGGTACGCACAGTGTTCAGGATGGCGTAGCCGTCCGCGTCCGCATCGCCCCAGTACAGCACCCGGCGCGCCGCGCGCACCCACGGCAGCTCCGGCAGCGCGCCAGCGGTGTAGCCGGAGCCCCACACCAGGACCGCGCCCGAACCAACGGGGGCCTGGGGCAACGCAAGGAACGTCTCCTTGTTCTCCACGACGATCACAAGCAAACCGTCCGGCAAGTCCAACGACCCGAACGGCACGGCCACATCGAGCAACCCGGGCGCGGGCGCCAGCCCACCATCCAGAAACCGCACCCGCATCAGCCGGTCACCCTCGGCCAATCCCAGGTCAGACACCCCGAGCAGGCGCTGCAGCAGGCCGCGGTGGGCGGCGATCCACTTGGTGTCCAGACCTTCGATCGGCACGGCCCGGGCGCGTAAACCCGACGAAGGTTTCACGTGAAACCATCGCAGAGCCAGGCATAGGCGGGTGAAGTCATCGTCCGACAGCCCAAGCCACGACGACCACAAGTGCGCCGCCCGCTCCCGAAACTCCGGCCAATCCGGGAACAACCCAACCAACACCGCGAACCGCTCGCGGGCCAGCGCCACCTCCCCGGCGCGCCCCGCCACCTCGGCCACGCGGTCCCACCCGGACAAGGTCACGCGCACAGGCACGTCCTGTTTGCCCAGACCCGCCCAGGAGCGGGTGGCCCACTCCACTTCCTCGGCGGGTTGCCAGACTTGCCAGGCGCGGACGAACTCGCGGGCACCGGCCTCGTCGGCAAGCACCTGCGCGCGTGTTGGGGGATGCAAAGGAACGGAGACGGCCGAAGGTTCGTCGAGAAGCAAATGCTCCATGTTGAACTTGACGGGCAACTGGTCAGGCAGGCGCATGGGTATCAATGAGCTCGAAGGTGGAACGCGCAACGGGGTCCTCGGTGTAGTGGACCACGATGGTGCCGTCGACGTAAGGGGAGAGGGTCTTGATCAGCTTCATCGGCGTGGCCAGCACCATGTGGAAGCCGAAGCTTTCAAACACGTCCATGGCGGTGCGGGTGAACACGGGGTCGGCGCGGTCGAAGGCCTCGTCCAACACCACGGTGGCGTAGCGGGGCACGTCCGCGTCCACGCCCGCAAGGCGGTAACGCAGTGCCGCGGCGAGGCAGAAGAACACGAGCTTCTGCGCCTGACCGCCGGACAACGACGCGGAATCCACGTGGGTGTTGTGCACCGTGCCCTCGGCGTCCACCTCGTTGCCCACGAACTTCACATGCCTACGGGTGTCTAGCACGACGTTGCGCCAACTGCGGTCGGCACGCTCGGAGGAGCCGAGGCGGTCCATGATCTTGGCCAGGCGGTGGTAGCGCTCGATGGCGGTCTTCTCGTCCGCCTCGCTCAGGCTTCCGGCGGTCGCTTCGCGCAGGTCCTGCAGGAAGTCACGCACGACGCGGTCTCGGTTGTCACGGACTTCAATCTGCAGGTAGCGCCCCTCGGTGTACGGGGAGCGGCGCAGCGACGCGTTGATGGGGCCCAGGTTGGTCTCAATGTCGCCCTTCGCGCGCTGCAGCTCCTTGTAAATCGTGTTCAGGTGCATCACGGACTGGCCGTTGAGCAGGTCCAGGAAGCGGCCGCGGAACTCCGGCAGGCGGTCCGAGCGCAGCATCTCCAACCTCGCAATAGCCTCGCCCGCAAACTCGGCCGCGGCCTGCAGCTCCGCAGACTCTGCGGACCACCGGGACTTGTAGTTGGACAGAATGTTCACGATGGCGTTGCTGGATTCCGTGATCGTCTTCGCCGCCTGCTTCGCCTGCGCGTCCAGCTGCGCGGTGACCTTGAAGGCGCTGTCGCTTAAGTTCTCCGGGGTCAGACGGCGCGTGGTGGCCGCGAGCATCGCATCCAGCTGCTCCGCCAGCGCCGGGTCCACCTCCACGTGCTCCGACTCGATCCGCTTCAGCCGCGCCTGATCGTCCTGCAGTGCCCGCGTGGCCACGGCGAGCTCGTCGTGCACGCTGCGCAACTCCTGCTCGGTGGCCTTCAACGTATCGACGGCCTCGCGCCACGCCCGCTCCAGCTCCTTGGCTTCGGGGGAGGAGGTGAGCCGATCAAGCTCAGCGCGCAGGCTCGCCAACTGCTCCTCGACGCTGATGACGTCCACGCTGACCCACTCCATAGCGTCGATAGCTCGAGCCTTCTCCACGTCGCTGGCCAGCGCCTTTTGCTTACGCTCAACCTCTGTTAGGCGGTTGCCCGCCGCCGTTGTCGCGCGTTTCGCCTCCGCCAGCTCCGCGCGCAGCGCCTCCACCTTGGCATGGTTGGAGGAGCCGAGGCGGTAGTTGCGCCGTTCGCCCAGGCGCTGCCTGTCGTTTTTCACGTACCGGGCGGAGCCAGTCCTATCGGCCGGGTTGCGCTCCAAGCCGTCGATGGTGGCCGCGCGCTTGTCTTGCCGTTCCAGCTCGTCCACGGTGCGCACTAAGGCGTAGTCGAAGGTGGTGGCCAGCATGCGCATCAGCCAGGGGCGCATCGGGTGCTCCACCACGCGCACCTTATGAAACAGGCTGAGCGGGTTCTTCGGTCCGCGCGGCATGTCCACGCCCTCGGGCACGGTGCGGTACTCAAGCCGCATCCCCAAGTGGCGGCCATTGACCCAGCTGCTCACCTCGCGCTCCCGCTCCGCTGGCACCAAAAGAGTCGCGGCAAAACCGCCGAGCAGGCGCTGGATCACCGGTTCCCACTCGGCTTGCTCCGGTAGCACGTCGATGAGCTCGCCCACGTACGGCAGCTCGCGCACCGTCAGCCCGGTATCCGCACACAGCTGCGCGCGCTTCTCCACGTACCGCCGGTCAAGGTTGGAGGTGCGGTTGCCTAACGACGCCAACTCCGTCTCCACCGACGCCTCCGCGCCGGCAAGCCTCTCGTGCTCGCTTCGGGCCTTGAACCACGCTTCACGCAGGCGTTCTTCCTGCTCCGGCGCGGCCGCCAGCTCCGCCGACGCCTGTGCTTTCAGCTCCGCGAAGCGCTCGGTGTCCAACGCCCCGTCTAACTGCACCAGAGCCGCCAGGTCGCGCACTTTCGCCTTGCGCGCAACAAGCTCGTGCTCCTCGCGGGCGATGTTGCGCTCAATCTCGCCCAGGCTCTGCCCGGCAACCTGCTCTCTCTGCACCACGGCGCGCTGCACCGCCTCCTGCTGCGCTTCCTTGCGGGCCTCGAGGGATTGCGCCTGCACTTCGAGGGCGGCGAGTTGGGCGGAGCTGACGTCCATACGCTCGCGCAGCTGCTTCGCCTCAATCGCACGTCGCACGTTGGGCAGGGCGGCAGACAACGCGGCATTGTTCTCCTGCGTCGCCTGCGCATCCTTGAGCTTGGTGTTCAGCCCCGGCAGGGGAGCGAGCGTCTCAATCTGCTGGTGCACGTCTTCGAGCCGCTCGTACGCCTGGCGCAGGTCCTCGTGCGTGGCCACGGCGTCCTCCGCGACCTGGAACGTGTCCGGTACGTCCAGCATGTAGTTGCGGAACAGCTCGTCCATGCTGGACAGGGACTTCGCGGACTGCGTGCGGTGCAGCAGCATCTGCGCTTCCTCGCTGCCGATACCCAGCTTGGAGCGGAAGCGGTTGGCAAACACGGAGTACTGGTCCGTGAACGTCACGCCGACAGTTTTGTATTTCGCCTCCAACTTGCGCTTATCCAGGGAGTTCTGCAGCAACGGCACGAACCCGTCCACGTCCACCTCGCTGGGAAAAATGCCGTAGAGCGTTTTCACCTGCGCTTCCTGCTGCTGTCCCGCATTGAGGCGGTAGATTGCGGCGAGCGTGAACGCCTCCTTCCCGGCGCGGTAGGTCAGCGCGACAATGCTGGCTGTCGCTCCGGAGCGCAGGTACTGGCTGCGGATCTCGCCGGTGGCCGGGTCCTCGCTGCGGCGCCACGCACCGCGGATATAGGACACGCGGCTGCGCCCCTTGTCACGGCCGGTTTCCTGCTGGGCGGCGGCGTTGAACCGCAGTTTGCCAGGCGGGACTAGTACGGCGGAGAAGGCGTCGATAAGCGTGGACTTGCCCGAGCCGGACGCGCCGGTGATCAAAAACCCACGCTCGCCGACGGGGATGTCGTAGTAGCCGTCGAACGTGCCCCAGTTGACCAGCTGCACGCGCGCAAGACGGAACTGCTCTGTCACTGTTCTTCCCCTTCCTGTGCCAGGCGCAGATACTCCTCGCGCAGCGCGTGGACCGTGTCAGCGTCGAAGATGTGGCGCAGCACAGGGGAGACCTCCCAGCGCCCCTCGGTCTCCGTGTCGGTGAGCAGGCTGTACTTGCGGATGGTGTTCACCGCCGCGGTGAAGCGCTTCTTAAACCCGGACTCGTCACGGTTGTCCACCGCACGGACGTAGCTGATGGCGCTATACAACTCATCTTCGCCCACCACGACGCGCTCGCCTGGGGTAGACATGCCCAGCTCGTGGCGCAGCTGCAGCAGGATCGCGGTTTGCAAGTGCGTCAGCGCCTCCGTGCGCAACACCGGCGGCACTTTCACGTCCTCGTTGTCCGGGCGGACGTGGCGAGTGAACGCGATGCCGGCGTCCTCGTCCACAACCAGCTCCAAAAACACATCGTGCAGCCGAGAGCGCAGCGTCTCCGTGTCGGTGGTGATGGCGTGCCAGGTTTCCTTCTTCCGGTCGGCGGTGATGAGCGGACCTTTGAGCAGGTCCACCAGTGCGCGCCGGGTTTCCTCGGACAGGGTGCCCGTGTCGCCCGTCCACAGCGGTTCCGTCATTGCATCTCCTTTACTGCTGCGGCGTCGAAATGCCACCGCGGGACCGTCGCCAAGCGAATGCTCCCATCGTCTTCCTCGAAGCGCACCTCTTCGCTGCCGTCCTGCCGCACCCCATGCTTCAGGGCCAGGTACACAAGGCCCACCACCGACCCCAGCCCCTGGGAGGCGGGATGGCGCTCGAGCACCTTGCCTATCGACGCCCCTCCGGCCATCCCAACCGTCTCCCCAACTGCCGCGATAAGCTCTTCCAAGTCGACCTCGCTTTCACGTACCGCCTGGTAGAGCGCCTCCGCGTCGCCCTCGCCGGGTTCAAACGCCTCCACCGCAGTGGTGATGACCTCCGCGCCCGGGTCCGCCAGCTTGATCTGCGCCACCGAGGTGATCTGCATCCCGATGCGCTGCAAGGGCGTGTCCATCTTGTGGGTGGCTGCAAGCTCCTCGCGCTCCGCGGCGTCGGCGGCGAGCTTGCGAGTGTCGCGTAAAAGCTCGATCATTCGGCGGTCCTCGGCGAACTGTTCGCTGGCCACGTAGTTGCGTAGGTTGCGGGCCAGACGCGTCATCATGCGGTTAACCTCGTAGCCGGCGTCTTCCATGTCACGGAACAGCCTGCGGAATTTCGCCCGCTCTTCGTGTGTCATCGCGGTGTTGTCGGCGCGCTCGAGCACCTGCCCAATCCACGTGTCCAACCACGCGCCGCGTTCCGGGTCGACCACCAGCGAGTAGAACGCGTTGAAGCTTCTGCCAGCATCGGATTCCCCGATCAAGTCCACGCCGGCGAAGATCTCGTCCAGCACGTCGCCGCGCGAGCCCTCCGGATCCAGCAGTTGGCGGCGCAGCTGCGTATTGAGCGTTTCCAGCTCGTGCCGCACGCGCGCGAAATCGCCAGGGATCGCATTCGCCTGCTCCAGAATGTCGCCCACCCGTTCGTGCACGGTGGCGGGGGAGGGCAGCTCGAATTCCCCGCGCTCGACCTGCTCGATCTCTGCCTCGATGCGGGCGCGTTCGGCCTCGAGGTGCCTCAGGCGGGAGTCGATGTTCGGGTCCGTGTCCCGCGCGAGCGCCTGCAGGGCATTGCTTATCGACGCCACCCGGCTCGCCGTCACCGCCGATCGCGGTGCACTGACACGGTCCATCACCTGCAGCGCGGTGAGCGTTTGCTCGCTTGGTTCAAGCGTCTCACCCGTTTCCTTGGTGCCGGACTTGCGCACCAGCCACCCGGCTTTCACCCAGTCGTTGCAGTACGCCTGGGGTGTTTTCGGGAGCTCGAAGATACCGCGCAACACCGCGAAGTCCTCAGCCATGAGCTGATAGAGCTGCTCCGCAGGTCGGACCTCTGCGCCTCGCGGGAAGTGCTCCGCCACGACCGCGAGTAGCACCGGGGCGTTGTCCGCGTGCAACAAACGGATCGCGGCCGACTGCTCCTTTTCACGCTTATATGTCAGCGCCCGGGCCTGAATGGTCATGCCGGCTATTATCCCATAGCACCCTCCCACCTGAACCGAAAAACTTTTTTGCTCTAGGTGTAGACACACTCAGGGCGATCGTCTATATCCGCTTTTGGGCCCCTCCGTCCACGGTCCATCCCCCCCGAGACCGGTTGAGCACTCACCGACCCCCATTTAGAGTGCGAGTAGGCGGAGGGGATTCCGCTATTCTCAAGCGTTTTTAGGCGCCTAGGGTTAAGGGTCAAAATGTCCGCGTCCCCTTTTGACCCTTAACCCACCCTTAACCCATCCATTACCCCCTAAGAATTGAGAAAACCACGCCGTCACGGCGAACCGGAGAGGACGTGGTGTGCGTAAACCCAAACATACATGATCTACTGAGCAACCATTGAATCGACACCAAATGCCCGAAGTACCAGTGCAGGTTTTTGGTCTCAGTGTTTCGCAGAGCCGGTGCTCCCGTGTTCCGCGTATTTGGTACCGGGAAACTCGGGGGGCAAGTCGCGACTTCGTTATCGCCACCGCCACAGCCGCCAGCGCCCTACAACAGCCGGGTTTCACGTGAAACATTCGGCAGCACCGGTCGAGGGGTTCACGCGCCAAACGTTCGCGGGCCTCGTCGACACTGAATGCTCCAGGCCCCTGAATGTCGCTGAAGGCCCCTAAAGGCCTCTGGCAGCCTGAACATACTCGCCCTTTTCCCATACTTCACCTGCGAATTTCTGTTTCCAACTATGGTCAGAGGTATCCGCTGGTTGTTCCTTCGAAGAGAGGTAAAAGGATGCACTCCATCGATTCCAACGCGTGTGTATTGGCCCTGTCTCCGGACCAAGAGCCGCGCCTTCATGTGGAAAGCGGCGACGAGGTTACGGTTCGTACCCTTGACTGCTTCTCCAACACGATTACCGACGAGTCCCAGTTGTTCAGCACCGTCGGCTGGGACAAGGTCAACCCAGCCACCGGCCCAATCGCGGTCAAGGGAGCACGCCCTGGCGACACACTGAAGGTGGAGATCCTCAGCATCGAGGTCGGCGAGCAGGCCACCATGACTACCCACCCTGATTTCGGTGCATTGCCCGGCACGGTGGAGGAGCGCACCCGCATCGTCCCGATCCGCGATGGCAAGGCGCAGTTTTCTGACGACATCACCATCCCCATCCGCCCAATGATCGGCGTCATCGGCACCGCACCGGCATCCGAGTCGGTACCCACCGGTGAGCCGCGCCAGCACGGCGGCAACATGGACACGAAGGAGATCGTCGCCGGCTCCACCCTGTACCTGCCAGTGGAGGTCGACGGCGCGAACCTTAGCCTTGGCGACGTCCACGCCGTCATGGGCGATGGCGAAGTCGCAGTCTGTGGCGCCGAGATCGAGGCCGAGGTGAAGATCCGCGTCACGGTGCTCGAAGGCCGCCCGCTGCCGCTGCCGTTCTTGGATTCCGGCGACGCGGTCTACGCCATCTCCTCCGAGATCGAACTGATGGACGCCGTCAAGGAGTCCACCCGCATGATGCGCGATTGGCTCGTGAACGCATCCAGCCTCGACGCCACCGACGCCCTCATGTTGCTGTCCCTGGTTGGCGACACCCAGATCAGCCAGATCGTCGACCCCCGCATGACCGCTCGCTTCCGCCTGCCCAAAACGATCCTCAAGCAGTGCGGTGTGGAACTGCCGTAGCTAACGGGCAATTCACCATTGCGCATCTGCTTTAGGCGTAGTGAACCCCTTCGGGGGAGTGACGGTAAACCCGAGGTTCCTGAGCGCCTCTGCAGCAGCTTCGGGATGATCTCGGGTTGCCGCAGAAGCCTGTTTAGAAAGCCATACTCGGCGTCGTTCCTGTAGTGCAGGTTCCCATCCTGGCCTCCCGCGGAATCCACATTCGCTGATCACAAAATAGAGGAAGTCCTCAAGCGACGGACGAAAACGCTTTCCTCCCACAGGTAAGTGCAATTCATCTAGGCGGCCCTTCTTCCTCGGGTTGCCTGATTTGTCCTGAAAGTTCTGCATTAACGCTGGACTGAGCAACCCTGCGACCCCTGAGTAGTGGATATGCGCACAGGGCGCGCTGGTGTAGTCACGCTCAAACTCGAAACGTATGCCCGGCGACGTAGCAACCCGCAGTTCGAATTTGCTGCTCTTTACGGCTAGGAACTTCTCCGACGAATCGGTTGACAGTTCGTAATTGATAATCACGTGAAAGAGTTGACTGTAGTCTTCCCTGCGCACTGAGCCCTCAGGTTGTCCAGCACCGTGAACGAGAGGAGCCTTGAAATCACCCACCACGATATTCTTGTCGATGTTTAGCTTGGCTTTCGCCTGTAAATCCGCTCTGCATGCCAGCGGCAACGCCTCAAGTAACGTGTCTCTTACGTCGCCGAGAAACCGCCCTGCCGCATCATGCACTCCCAAAACGACCCTCACCGAGCAGTAAGAGAACTGTCTGCAGCTCGTCGTACACGGTCCGCTCATCCTCGCTCAACATGCCGGCATTCGCCAGCACCTTGAGGTCTTGAAATTCAGCATGGGGAAGGCGAGTGGTGGCCCTTAGAGATGCCAAACACTCTCGCTTCCTTTCAAGAAGCTCTTCACTATTGGTGACAGTGATTTCCAATGGCAACTTTCTCGCCTCCGTCTGCTTCTTTCGTAACCAGCAGTTTTATTAACCGACAGTTTAATAGGTGCCGAGAATCTTCAGCACAAAATTAGCACACCTGTTCGCATGGCCGCTCGCTTCCGCCTGCCCAAAACGATCCTCAAGCAGTGTGGCGTGGAACTGCCGTAACCGCACCTCACAACCGCAAAACCACGCTATCTACCTGCATGTTTAGCAGTATTTTGCACTAAGACTAGACAAGCCATTTACACATGATCTATATTTGAGCCGGAGCCCCGCCCACGGTTACACCCCCCCGAGAACCGGCTGAGCACTCACCCACCCCCCCCATTTAGAGTGCGAGAGGCGCGGGCTCCCTTTGGGGGACATAGTCCCCACCCAGGGCCTTCGGGTCCTTTGCAGCGGCCCATGCCCCCCATTGGCCGCTGCATAAATTTTTAAACTCCACTAATCCGCCGAGACCGGCACGGTCAACCAGGCGGAAGCAGCAACGACGACTGCTTCGGTGCCGCGGTCGAGTGTGGGCTGGAGATCAGGTGCGAACGCCGGGTTGTGGTTGCCCACAGCCTTGCTCATGTCCGCGAAGCCGCCCAGGCCCCAGTAGGTGTAGGGGACACCGAGCGCGTCGGGGATGATGGAGAAGTCCTCGGAGGCGGGGACGGGGTCGAGGTCGCAGGATTCGTCGCCAAAGTATGCGTCGAAGGCTTCGCGGACGGTGTCGGTGGCGTCCCCGTCGTTGTCGGTGAGTGGGTAGCGGTCGTAGTAGGTGAACTCGGGTTCCTTTGGGCTGCGGGCGGCGACGCATTCGGCGCGCACAATGCGCTCGATGGCTTCCTTGAGGTGCTCGCTGACCTCGCTGCTGTATGCGCGGGTGTTGATGAGCAGTTCGGCGGAGTCCGTTATGATGTTGGACTTCGTGCCCGCGTGGATCGCACCGACGGTCACCACCGCGGTTTCCTTGGCCGCCACTTCGCGCGAGACGATGGTTTGCAGTCGCATCACGATGCTGGAGGCAAGCACGACCGGGTCCACGCCCAATTCCGGCATCGACCCGTGGGAGCCTTTGCCGTGCACCGTGACCTTCACCGAGAACGCAGACGACAGCACCGGTCCGCGTCGCGTGCCCACGTGTCCACCGGGCAGGCTGGCTAGCACGTGCTGGCCGAGGTACACGTCGGGCCGTGGCATTGCCTGTTCCACTCCGGCCTCGAGCATCGCACGGGCACCTTCAGCGGTCTCCTCAGCGGGCTGGAAGACGCCGATAAAGGTGCCGGACCACTGGTCCTTGTGAGCGTTGAACGCCTGCAGCGCGGTGAGCAGCGACATCAGGTGGAAATCGTGACCACATGAGTGGGCGACGGGGACCTCCGCGCCGGTCTTAACGTCAACCTGCGTGGCCGTGGAGGCATAGTCCTTGCCAGAGGCTTCCTTGACCGGCAGCGCATCAATGTCTGCGCGCATGGCCACGACTGGGCCCTCGCCATTATCGACGACCGCCACCACCCCTGTTTCCCCCACCCGGGTTACCCGGATACCTGAGGATTCCAGTTCCTTTACGATCCGCTCCGCGGTCGCATGCTCCTGCATGGACAGCTCGGGGTGTTGGTGGAAGTGCTTGTACAGCGCTTCGCGTTCGGTTCCGGTTGACATGAGGTCACCCAAAATCTTCTTGACCTTGCCAATTTCGACAGACATACCTTCACGGTACGCCTACCTACCTACTAGGTCGTGGCATAAGGAAACCCGCCACTGCGTGTTCTCAGTGGCGGGTTTGCGCTTCGAATTTCTCCGCGCCTAAGCATAAACACGGACCTAATAAAGGAAAAGCCCTAACTGTGTTTTGTGACGACTGTCACCTCAAAATTTCTTAGAATGACGAACTACCGCCACCAGCGGAAAAGCCCGACGAGGACACGCCGCCACTAAAGCCACTCGAGGAGGACGACGACGCCGCCTCCGCCGCCTGTACGTTCGCCGCGTGCCACGAGTGCATGTGCACGTATGGGACGTACCCGCCGTACCAGAACCCAGTCTCGTACACCGCCGGTGCCCGCAGCTTTTGCTTCTCCTTCACGTCGCTGAACTGCTTCTTCTTCACCTGGTCCAAGATCACGCGGTAATCGCCGAGCACGCGCACGAAGTCATCGAGGAAGGTGGGGGAGTTCGGGTTTGCGTCAAGCGCCTCGATCCGCCCCATCAGCAGGTCGAGTTCCCGCTTCAGCTCCTTGCCCTTCACCTCACTGCGCGCCCGCAGCACGTCCTCGCGGATCTTGGTCAGGTCAGCCCGGCGCGCTGCGGCGTCGCCATGCTCGACGGCGAAAAGCCTGTCGATGTTTTCCTCCGCCTTAGACACGTGCTTGACGGATTCGGCCGCGTCCGCCAACTGCCTGCGGTGCTCGTACACGTCCTTGTCGTCGGCCATGTTGATCGCGTTCAGCCCCGCCGCGCCGTGCACCAACTCGTTCATGCTCAGGAAGCGGTCGCGGACTTCCGCCCACTGGCGGCGCAGGGTTTCGTCGGCAAACGCAGACGTCAGCGAGTTCGCCCGCACGTCCACCTCGTCCAACCGTCCTGCCAGGCGGGTGTATTCGCTGGTCACGGTGTCGTAGTCCTTGCGCGCCTGGGCGACTGCTTTTCGACGACGCCCCCGCACCGCCAACAACCCACCCCCACTAGCGCCTGCCACACCGGTACCAAGAACGCCAAGCCCGATGGTCGCGCCGATCTGGTCATCAGTCGCGTCGTCCACCTGCTTCTGGGCGAGTGCCTCGGCGTTCATGGCCTGGTTCGCGGTACGGAACAGCCCGGCCGGGATGTTGCCGTCCTTCACGCCGGGTTTCATGGCGTCGAGGAGATCGGCGAGGTGGGATTTGTCGTCAAGCATGAGCTCGCGAGTCACATCCTCGCCGCCGTACACAAATGCCCGCCGCGGGTCGAGGCCTACGCCGACGATGAGCGCGCCGTCCGCAAGGTGGCCGTTCTCGCGCTTCGACTGATCGACAAGGTCCGGGTACTGGGTGCGCAGGATTTCCTCAACGTCGTCGAGGACGTTGTCGTGGTTCGTTTTGAACACCATGTAGTGGAAATCCGTGACCACCTCAGGCGCATCAATGCGCGCAGTGTCACGCTCGAGACGGGCGCGGTCGTCGGGGGAGAGGACCTGCTGCGGGTCGTCGATAATCGCATTCGGCGCGCCATGCGTTTGCATCATGACCTGCGAAATCTCCGGCACATCCACCATGTTGTAGCCGACGGCGGCGCCACCGAAACCCACCAACGCCGTGACGCCAAGAACCGCTGCAGTCTCACTCAAATTCGCCATGGAAAAAATTTTAGCGACGAAGTAACACACATCGCTTGGCGAGCGATGTTAGGTTTACACGTGTCAGAGCCCTGGCATGTTTAACCGATCACATTGAGGAGAACCCCATGAAGCGCATCGCTACCGCAGCAGCCGCTGCAACCCTGTCCCTGTCCCTCGTTGCCGGCCCGGCTTTCGCTGCCGACGCTCCGGCTCAGAACCCGGGCAAGGACGGTTCCTCCATCACCCAGCAGGACGGCGACAAGGCCGGCGAGACCAAGGTCGGCTCCTCCGAGCGCTTCAAGCAGTGCAAGAAGGACGAGAAGCCCGTCGAGGTCAAGGACAGCAACGCTAAGGCTGAGGACACCAAGGCTAAGGAAACCAAGTCCACCGGCGACTGCATCCAGGAGCTCATCAAGGACGACAACTACAAGGCCGACATCCTCGGCCTCCTGATCGGCGTCCCGGTTGCCCTCGTCGCACTGCTCGGCGCAGCTGCTGCCTTCTCCGGCGCTATCCCGGGCCTGCAGCTCCCGGCTCTCCCGTTCTAAGTCACACTTAGACGCGGTACTTTGACCCGGCTCCCCTGGTGGGAGACCGGGTCTTTTGTTGTTTTGGCGATGCACTGAATGTAACGACCAGACCGCGTTGCGCGATCTCCCAACCAAGCGTTAGCTTCCGCAACGCAGAACCAACGATCGAAGGAGAAGGCTATGAAGCGCATCGCAACTGCCGCTGTCGCAGCAACTGTGTCCCTGACCGCAATCGCAACCCCAGCCATCGCCGCTGAAACGGGTTCCTCTCAGTACTACAAGGACTGCAAGGTGGATGCCGACCGGTTCTTCAACAACAAGGGCAAGATCGAGGACAAGACGGACAACGGAATCGTCAAGGGTGGAATGGATGAGATCCAAAAGGCTAAGTTCGGCGAGAACAACAGCTCCACCGCTACCGGTGTCTGCGTAAAGAAGCTCGTTAATAACGACGAGTACAAGTCCGGAGCTCTCGCCCTCCTGATCGGCGTCCCGGTCGCCCTCGTCGCACTGCTCGGCGCAGCCGCGGCCTTCTCCGGCGCCATCCCGGGTGTCCAGCTCCCGGCACTGCCGTTCTAAGTCGGCGCGCTTAGACGCAGAGTTTAAGACCCAGTTCCCCCAGTTGGGGCTGGGTCTTTTTAACGTCGTGAAAGTTTTTTGTCGATTTGCCTGCGGAATGCCCTTGACACACGTTTAATACCTTCTACACACCAAATCTCAAGGAGAAAAACATGAAGCGCATCGCTACCGCCGCTGTCGCGGCAACCCTGTCCCTGACCGCAGTCGCAACCCCAGCCATCGCCGCTGAAGAGAAGCTTGGCTCTTCCAAGGCATACCAGAAGTGCGTCGAAGGTATTGAGCAGGCCTGGAAGTGGGTTGAAGATGCTCCAACCGCAGCTGAGAAGGCAGAGCGCAAGAAAGCGGTTGAGGACAGCCTCAAGAAGGAAAAGATCAACAGCTCCACCCCGTCTGGCGTCTGCATCAAGGCAGGAGTTCAGGATGACGACTACAAGGCTGGTTTCCTTGGTGTCCTGATCGGCGTTCCAGTCGCTCTCGTCGCACTGCTCGGCGCAGCCGCTGCCTTCTCCGGTGCCATCCCGGGCGTTCAGCTCCCAGCACTGCCGTTCTAAGTCGGCGCGCTTAGGCGCTACAAATTCAACCCGGTCCCTAGATGGGGGGCCGGGTTTTGTGTTGCCATGTGGAACTTTCTTCGGTGTGCCGTCGTGGTCTCCTGGGGAAAGTGAATTATTTGGGTGCGGTGGGGGAAGAAAGTTCCCGAGAACAGCCGTTTTCACCGTCGCGTGACGGAGTGGGGACGCAAACGTCAGTGAAGAACACGAAACCTGTGTGATTTCTCCAACTCGCAACACAGATTCGGCCCGTACAAGTGAATGGCGACGGGCACGACGCCCGAGCGAATCAACTCGTGCGAATCAATTAGCGAAGGAGTAATCATGACCAACACTCGTATTGCAGCCGCCGCTACCGCTCTTGTTCTCGGCGCAACCGGACTGGCCGCCTGCAACGACTCCGAGGACACCACTGACTCCGTGACCACCCCAACCGACGGTGTGGTCTCCGACGTCAGCGACGCCGTCACCACCGGTGGCGCCACCGCAGGTGACACGGGCAGCACGGGTGGCACGGACGCCACCGGCGATGCGGTCGTCTCCGATACGGCTGTTGTCTCCAAGGACCCGCTGGCGCCGAGCGACGCGGTCATTTCCGACGAGGTAGTGACCAACTCCATCCCAGCTGACGGTGCAGCAGGTGGCGCTGCCGACGATGCAGCTGGCAGCGCAGCCACCGCACCGACCAACTAAGCCAATACCGGCAGCGGGTAAGTCCCGCTAGAACGGTTCAGACACCGCCCGGCTAATCACTACTGCGTCAGGCTCGATCCGCTCACGCAGTTGGAGCTCGGCGGTGTTGTTGCTGTCTGAGGTGAGCACCCACCCCGCCCAGGCGTCCTTGCCGGGGGAGAAGATGCCGTCGCCTTTGCCGATGATGTTCAGGGTGGCGTCGCGAAGCCAGAGCGGGCCGACAAGATCAGCATGTTCGGTTCCCTCGAGTGGGGCGACGAAGGGTTGGTAGGCGACGGCGTTGAGGGCGGCAAGGGTGTCGTCGAAAAGCTGCTGCGCCACCGCCATGTGTTGCGAGGCACCGAGATAGACGATGGTGGTGAGGGAGAGGGGGCCGGTGGGCTCGTCGCGAAGCGTGAGGTCCGACAGGCCGCCGAGTGCCGCCGCGAACCGCGTGGGGCCGCCCATATCCTCGAAAAAGAAGTAGTCAAGCGCCTCGTCGCGGTTCGTGGTGGAGAAGTCCACGAGCGCGTTGAGCTCGTAGAGCTGGAGGTCCTCCGGCGCGGCGAGGTTGTCGTACGCGGCTTGGCAGCGGAGATCCCAAAGCACGTACTCGTCCTCGATGGGGTGGGGGTGCGGCGACACCGCCGCAATCTCGACGCCGCTGGCCCGGATGCGGTTCAGATAGAGCTGATACGCGCCGTCGAGGTCCGGCTCGTGCGCCACGAAATGAGTGGTGACGATCTCGAAGGACATGCGAATGACACTACGCCATTGGGGGTGTCGGGCGATGTTTCACGTGAAACGGTGTGCTTAGTTGGGGAGGCGATACTTTCGCTTGCGGCTTGTGGGTGGGGCAGTGGGAACAATTTCACCCACATCCACCATGTTGCGGAGTCTTGGGCGCAGGGTATTGACACTCACGTCAAGGTGCTCCGCGATGTCGCGTGCTGCTGCCTCTCCAACTTGGGACAGGTAGGCGATAAGTTTGTTGTCCGTTTCATCGAGTTCGATGCCGCTGCTTGAAAGAACAAACGAATCCCGCGTGTGGCCCGGACCGAGCAGCCCGCGTGTGACGAGATCACTCAACAGACTGCGTGCATCGTCACTATCAAGCCCAATGTGCTTACGGAGCTCCTTCACGGACACAGCACCCAAACCCTTGGCAATCGCCAGCGCGATCTGTTCCTCTCGAGTGCTGTCGGGCGCGACCGACTTCAGCCATGCCGACATTTCAGGATCGAGGATCCCGAACCTGTAGAGGATGACGGTGAACTCCCCAATCCGGGCATCGAATACCGGCTGGGGCAGGCCATAGCCTTCCATCCCTTGCTTCATTCGTTGAATGCCGCTTCCCTGGTTTTCAGCCACGCGCATCGAGCCTGAAGGCGTTGGAAGGTTGCTCAGCAAGTTCGCGAGCGAAGGGTTCCTGCTTACCGACCTGTTCTCGTCGATATTGTCTTCGGTGCGATCTCCCCACAGTCCGCCGGGACTGTTTACCTCGACCCGGTCCGGGTACACATCAACCTGCACTTGCCGCCCCTGAACCTGCGGACTGTAGTCACGGTGCATCGCGGCATTCACAATCGCTTCACGCAGAGCAATCTCTGGAATCTCAGGTTCGTCGACCATATTCGACCCAACTTCCACAGTACGAACCCGGAGATTGCGCACGACAGCTTTAATCGCATCCTCGACCGCCAGTGGAAGCGGACCGTCGCAGTGAGCCCGATCAAGGAAGCGTGTCTCAGACGTCGACTTCTCCGTCGTCGGGTGCACTGCGACATCGATGAAGAGCTGCGGGAAGAACTGCTGCGGATAGCTGCCCAATGCCAACGCGCCCGCAAGGGTTGGCACGCCCTCTGCATCAAGCACATGCAGTCGCTCCAGAACCTCTGCATCGGTTCTTGTTCCCACCCGGATCCGGGATCCCCTCTTCTCCAAAGATTGGATCAGCCCGTTCCACGTCTGGCCATCCAGGTCATCGAGGTTCGCCCCAGGAACAGGCAGCAACTCCGAGGAATCTGGCGTGTAGAGATTCATGAGCTGGAAGATCTCGTAGCTGGAAAGCCTCTGATCGCCATCCAGTACTCGCTTGTACGCGCCATCCCGGAGTCCTTGCGAGGTCACGTAACACGGCATCTGCTTTCCGAGGCGCTCATCGGTACGCATCGGCCGCACCTCAACCAAGATCACCGGCGAACCCTGGTATTCATCGAGTTCGACGACAGTCTCGGGTATCGGCGTCACCGGAGGCTTCTGTTGGTCGACCCTCAAAGCACTGATGAGTCGATCATTCATCGCACGAGAGTCAAAATCAGTGGCTGGCTGGAACGTACCGGTCGACTGATCTTCCTCAATGCCAAGGACGATCAGGCCACCCTTCGTATTTGCAAAGGCGCTCACTGCTTTCCAAAAGGCTGTATCCAACTTCCCCGTACCGGATTTCGCCTCAATCCAGTGATCATCATTCCGCTGGCGCCGCAGCCTGGCCATGATGTCATCCATCCGCTCACTCATGCTCTCACTGTACTCACTTTTTACAGTGAGGGCATCACTCAATACAGTGAGGACCCATTTTCACCTCTCTTTTTACAGTGAGGGCGTCACTTCATACAGTGAGGAGCCATCTCGATACAGTGAGCACCTGATGTTTCACGTGAAACACCTCGAAGAGCAACAAGGCAAAAGAAAACCGCCCCGAAGGGCGGTCGTCTCAACAGAAGGGGACTAGCGGGTGGCTTCCTCCGGGGTGGTGACGGTGTCGTCGTCAAGCGAATCGTTCTTGATCTTGCCCGCAGCGAACTTGTTCACGATCAGGGCGATCGCGCCGTCGCCGGTGACGTTGGCGGCGGTGCCGAAGGAGTCGACGACGATGTAGGACGCGATCATGAGCGAGACCATGGACTCGTCGAAACCGAGGTTGGACTGCAGCAGACCGACAGCGGCCATGATGGCGCCACCCGGCACGCCCGGCGCGGCGATCATCATGATGCCCAGCAGGAGGATGAATCCGATGACCTGGCCGGCGGAAATATCCAGGTTGGCCATGAACACGATGGAGAGCGCGTAGAGGGTGATCTTCATCATCGAGCCGGACAGGTGAATCGTCGCGCAGAGCGGGACCACGAAGCCGGCGACGTCCTCGTCAACCTTGTTCTTCAGGGTGGACTTGTAGGTGACCGGGATGGTCGCGGCGGAGGACGAGGTGCCCAGTGCGGTGAAGTATGCCGGCAGCATGTTCTTCAGCGCCTTGAACGGGTTCACGCCAGCGACGGTGCCTGCGACCAGGTACTGCAGCAGGACGATCACAACAGTCATCACGACGGAGAGCAGGAGGACCACGCCCATGGCCGCCATGGTGTCGCCGAAGTTCTCGTTCATGCCCAGGTTGAGGAAGGTGCCGAAGATGAACAGCGGCAGCAGCGGGATGACGAAGGTGACCACGACCTTGAGCACGATGTCGTTGAGCTCGCCGAGCACCTTGAACAGGTTGTCGGACTTCACTGCCGTCATGGACAGGCCGACGACGAAGGCGAGGAGCAGCGCGGACATGACTTCCAGTGGTGGCGGCATTTCAACGCTGAAGTAAGGGGAGAGGCCGCCGGCATCGGGGTCGGCGACATCGGTGATGAGGGTCTTGCCGTCCAGAAGCCTCGGGTACAGCGTGGACGCGGTGAACCACGCGATCAGGCCGGAGATGAACGTGGAGCCGTATGCGACACCGGCGGTGACGCCGAGCCACTTGCCGGCGCCCTGGCCCAGACCCGCGATGGCGGGTGCGATGAGGGCGAAGATAAGGACCGGGACGAAGAAGCCGAGGAAGTTAGAGAACAGCCCGTTGAACGTGACAAAGACGCGGGCAAGCCAGTCCGGGAAGAAGAAGCTGCAGGCGAAGCCCAAGGCAATCGCTACAACCACCCAGAACAGCAATGAGTGGAGGATTTTCTTTTGCATGGGCCTAGCGTAGCCCGTATTTATGCAATCTACTGTATTTTGATCATATTTTTTTGCAGGTGAGCGTCCGGTCGTATGCTTAGTGGCTATGAGTCCGTTCGCGAACATGAGCTCCCTTAACGTTGTCCTCGGCATTATCTTCTCGTTGCTAACGCTTGCGCTGTTCATCCCCGGTGCGCTCGCCTCCGCGGGCAAGTTGCCCGGCAACAAGTGGATCGGCCTCCACGTGCCGGCCGTACGCAAGGACGAAGGCATTTGGAACCAGGCGCATAAGGTAGCGGGTCCGTTCTGGGTGCTGGCCGCGTTGGCGCTCGCGTTCGGCGCGGCATTTTCGTTCATCGCTTCCGGCTGGATGTGGGTCATGCCGGCGATCGCGGCGGTGGCGGCGGTGATTTCGGCGTCCGTGGGCGGCAACTTCGGTGCGCGCGCCGCAACGTTGGTGGAGCACGCGCGTGAGCAGGCGCCTGCGCAAGAAGAGGAGAAGCCCGCGGTGAACCTTGATGCTTTGCGACGAGCCGCCGACCACGCCGACAACAACGAATAAAATGAGCCCGCGAAGCCGGATCCTCGGCTACACTTCCTTTTTGTGACGTACATGACTTCCCAAACATGGTGGTGGCTCGCCTAACTGGCGCGCCACCTAGCGAAGTCACGGCCCGCCAGCTTGTCCCCCAAGCGCCGCGGGCCCTTTTTTATCCCTCGGTGCAAGCAAGAACAGAACCGAGGATCACATGAAATTCACCCGTCAAGAGGTGCGCTACCACGAGGATGTGGCAAGCCTCTTCGCCCACATCGGCGGCCTCGACGCAACCGATACGGTGCTGCTCGAGTCCGCTGACATCACGACACGTTCGGGGTTGCAGTCGTTGGCGGTGCTGAGGTCGTCGATACGCATTACTTGCTCCGGCAACCACGTGACGCTCACACCGCTGACGCCGTCGGGCGAGGTCATTGCGAACGAGATCGGGCTGGAGCACGAGTTTCCGCGCGTTGATGTGGAGGACGAGCGCGAGCGCCTCACCGCCGCGTCCACGATGGATGTACTGCGCAAACTGACCGCTACCGAGGGCAATGAGGACTTTCCACTGCTCGCGGGCGGTTTTGCGTTCGATTACCTGGAGACGTTCGAGCGCCTGCCCGAGGTCGCGGACGGCGACAACACCTACCCGGATTACGAGTTCGTGCTCGCGGAGGTCGTGCTGCGCGTCAACCACGAGACCGGCACGGCGTACCTCGCCGGGGTTGATGCTGCAGGTGACGGCATTGATCTCACCGAGATCGCAGCACTTATCGACGACGCCCCCGCACCCACCGACCCAACCACCCTCACCGGCACCCTAGTCGCCGAGGCGGACATGCCGGACGAGGAGTTCCGCGGGGTAGTGGAGCAGCTGCAGGGCAACATTTACAACGGCGACATCTACCAAGTCGTGCCGGCGCGCAGCTTCACCGCCGACTGCGACGACGCCTTCGGTGCGTACCGCCGCCTGCGTGCCGCGAACCCCTCGCCGTACATGTTCTACATCCGCGGCGAGGGCTACGAACTGTTCGGCGCATCGCCGGAGTCGAACCTGAA
The DNA here is from genome assembly GCF_001807545.1 of Corynebacterium sp. HMSC08F01. Classification (NCBI taxonomy): domain Bacteria; kingdom Bacillati; phylum Actinomycetota; class Actinomycetes; order Mycobacteriales; family Corynebacteriaceae; genus Corynebacterium; species Corynebacterium sp. HMSC08F01. The sequence goes on from NZ_KV789299.1 coordinate 32,856, forward strand.
GTTCTCGCCGACCACCCGCCAGGTGCAGCTGTATCCCATTGCCGGCACGCGCCCGCGCGGGCTGAACCCGGACGGCACGGTCAATCACGAACTGGACACGCGCATGGAACTGCAGTTGCGCACCGACGCCAAAGAGGTTGCCGAGCACACCATGCTGGTGGACCTGGCCCGCAACGACATGGCGCGCGTGGCCGAGCCGCGCACCCGCAAGGTGCAAGACCTGCTGCAGGTGGATCGCTACTCGCGTGTGATGCACCTGGTCAGCCGGGTCACCGCCACGCTGGCTGCGGACCTCGACGCGCTTGACGCCTACCGCGCGTGCATGAACATGGGCACGCTCACCGGCGCACCGAAGCTGCGTGCGACCGAACTGCTGCGCTCCGTGGAGCGCAAGCGCCGCGGCTCCTACGGCGGGGCGGTGGGCTACTTGCGTGGCGACGGCGAATTCGACACCTGCATCGTCATCCGCTCCGCATTCGTGGCCAACGGCAAGGCCATCGTGCAGGCCGGCGCGGGCGTTGTGCGCGACTCCGTGCCTCAGTCCGAGGCTGACGAAACTCTGCACAAGGCCTACGCAGTCCTGCATGCACTCGCCGGTGGCCGCGACCTGGAGGTGAAGAAATGATCGTCCTGCTGGATAACCAAGACTCCTTCGTTTACAACCTGGTGGACGCGTTCGCGGACTACGACACCGTGGTTTACCGCAATACCGTTACCGCCGACACGGTGCTGAACGCCAACCCGGACCTCATCGTGCTTTCGCCCGGCCCGGGCTACCCGGCCGACGCCGGCTGCATGATGGAGGTCATCGAACGCGCCCAGGGACGGGTCCCGATTCTGGGCATCTGCCTGGGCTTTCAGGCTCTGGTGGAGCACTTTGGTGGGCGGGTTGAGCCGTGCGGGCCGGTGCATGGGTCGTCGCAAAGCATGGTGCTTACAGACGGCCGCCACGTCCCCGTCGCCCGCTACCACTCCCTCGGCGCCACCACCGCGCCACCCGGTATTACGCCGCTGGCGTGGACCGGCACGGAGATCGGCGACGTGATCATGGCCGCCGAAACCGACGACGGCATGTCCATCGGACTGCAGTTCCACCCCGAATCCATCCTTACCCCCTCTGGCCCGCAAATCCTGGACCACTGTGTGACGAAATTACTACAGAAAGGCCACGACAATGACTAGCCAACTCGAGATCTTCCGCCGCTTCATGGACAACCCCGAGCCCACCCTCGAGGAAGCCATCGAGGCATTTACCCCGCTGACCGTCGGCGACTACGACGACGTACACATCGCCGCACTGTTGGCCATGATCCGCACGCGCGGCGAAACTTTTGCCGACATCGCCGGTGCGGCCCGCGCGTTCCTTGCCGCCGGGCGTCCGTTCCCGGTGACGGGGGAGGGGATCATGGACACCGCCGGTACGGGTGGCGACGGCGCGAACACCATCAACATCACCACAGCCGCTTCGCTTACCGCAGCTGCCGGGGGCGTGAAGATGATCAAGTGCGGCAACCGCTCCGTGTCCTCCAAGTCCGGTTCGGCGGACGTGCTCGAGGCGCTGAACATCCCGCTGGACCTCGACCCGGACCGTGCTGTGCGCCAGTTCGAGTCCTCCAACTTCACGTTCCTGTTCGCCCCGGCGTACAACCCGGCGATCGCGTTCGTGCAGCAGGTCCGCAAGGCACTTGGCGTGTCCACGCTGTTTAACACGATGGGTCCGCTGCTCAGCCCGGCACGCCCGGAGTTCCAGATCATGGGCATCGCTAACCCGAAGTTGGGCCAGGTGATTGCGGAAACGATGCGTGAGCTGGACCGGAACCGTGCGCTCGTCGTCCATGGCGCGGGCACTGACGAGATCGCGGTCCACGGCGATACCGAGGTCTGGGAGCTCAAGGACGGCGAGATTACCCACTACACGGTCACGCCCGAGGAGCTCGGCGTCGAGCGCCACAGTCTGGAGGACCTGCGTGGCGGCAACGGTGCCGAGAACGCAGCCTTCATGCGCGCCACGTTCGCAGGGGAGGGTCCGGCCGCGCACCGCGACGCCGTCGCCGTGACTGCGGGTGCGATGTTCTACCTCTACGGCATTGCGGATTCGCTTGCCGCGGGTACCGAGCACGCGAAGCAGTTGATTGCAGACGGCACGGTGGCCGATTGGCTCGCCACCCACGAGGAGGCCGATTACAGTGGCTAAGATTTTGACCAATATCGTTGAGAACCGAAAACGTCACCTTGACGATATTCGCGCACGCGTCGCCCACGTTGATTTCGACACGTTACGCAATTCGGAGCGCTCTCTCTACGACTCCCTCGCGCGCCCCGGCACCGCATTCATCATGGAATGCAAGTCCGCATCACCCTCGCTCGGGCCAATTCGCGACGACTACAAGCCGGGGGAGATCGCGTCGGTCTATTCCCGCTACGCCGCTGGCATCTCCGTGTTGTGCGAGCCGGACTACTTCAACGGCGACTACGACCACCTGGCCACCGTCGCCGCCACGACGCATCTGCCGGTACTGTGCAAGGACTTCATCATCGACGAGGTCCAGATCTACGCCGCGCGCTACTTCAGCGCCGACGCGATCCTGCTCATGCTCTCCGTGCTGAACGACGAGGAGTACGCGCACCTGGCTTCCGTCGCCGAATCGCTCAATATGGACGTGCTCACCGAAGTGATCAACGAGGACGAAGCTCACCGCGCCATCAAGCTCGGCGCGAAGATCTTCGGCGTGAACCACCGCAATCTTCACGATCTCTCCATCGACCTCGACCGCTCCGCACGCCTCGCCGAGCTCGCTCCCGATGGGGCAGTGGTGGTCTCCGAGTCCGGCATCCGCGACTCCGCAACCGTGCGTCGCCTCGGCGGTCACTCCGATGCGTTCCTGGTTGGCAGCCAACTAACCTCCCAGCCGGACATCGACCGCGCCTGCCGCGAGCTCGTCTACGGCCCGAACAAGGTCTGCGGACTGCGCACCGGCTCCGCCGCCCAGGCCGCCAAGGCGTGCGGCGCGGTCTACGGCGGGCTCATTTTCGACGACGCCTCCCCGCGCAATGTTTCACGTGAAACAGCCACCGACATCATCGCCGCCGAGCCAGGCCTGGACTACGTCGCGGTGTCCCGCCGCACCTCGGGTTACGGCGAGCTCGTCCAGCCCGGCATCGCCGCTGTCCAGATCCACGCGCCGTACCAGGGCTCCGTGGAGGCGGAACTGGCGCTCATCGAATCCGTGCGCAAAGAGGTCGACGTCGAGGTCTGGCGTGCGGTCTCCATGACGCAGCCGGATAGCGAAAAGGTGGCCGAGGCGGTTGCTGGGGTCGTCGACAAGCTTGTGCTCGACGCCCACGACGGCGGCTCGGGGGAGCGCTTCGACTGGACGCGCGTGCCGGACGCCGTGAAGCAGAAGGCGTTCCTCGCGGGCGGCCTCAACCCCAACAACCTCACTGATGCGCTGCACGTCGGCTGCGCCGGCCTCGACCTGAACTCCGGCTTCGAAGACCCCAACGGCCACAAAGACGCGGGCGCGCTGCGACGCGGCTTCGACACAATTGGCAATTACCACGACTAAAGGACACCCCATGACTCTCCTCCCTGCGTACTACGGCGAATTCGGCGGACAGTTCGTCCCCGAATCCCTCCTGCCAGCACTCGACCAACTCGAGCAAGCCTTCGTCGACGCGTTTAACGACGAGGCCTTCATGGCCGAATACCGTTCCCTCCTGCGCGACTACCTCGGCCGCCCAACCCCGCTGACCGAATGCCGCAACCTGCCGATCGACGGCAATGCGCGCATCTTCCTCAAGCGTGAGGACCTCGTGCACGGCGGCGCCCACAAAACGAACCAGGTGATCGGTCAGGCGCTGCTGGCGAAGAAGATGGGCAAGACCCGCATCATCGCGGAGACCGGCGCCGGCCAACACGGCACTGCAACCGCGCTTGCCTGTGCGCTCCTCGGGCTCGACTGCGTGATCTACATGGGCAAGACCGACATGCAGCGCCAGGCACCGAACGTCTACCGCATGCGCCTGATGGGCGCGAAGGTCGTCGGCGTGGAATCCGGCGCGGGCACCCTCAAGGACGCGGTGAACGAGGCGCTTCGTGACTGGACCGCCACCTTCCACGAATCCCACTACCTCCTCGGCACGGCTGCTGGCCCGCACCCGTTCCCGAAGATCGTCAAGGAATTCCACCGCGTGATCTCCACCGAGGCCCGCGCCCAGATCCTCGAGCGCACCGGCGCCCTGCCGGACGTGGTCGTCGCCTGCGTCGGCGGCGGCTCCAACGCCATCGGCATGTTCGCCGACTTCATTGACGACGACACCGTCGAACTGGTCGGCGCCGAACCCGGCGGCGAAGGCTTCGGCCAAGGCAAGCACGGCGCCGCCATCGCCCAGGGCACCATCGGCATCCTGCACGGCACCCGCTCGTACCTCATGCGTGACGACGACGGCCAGGTTGAAGAGTCCTACTCCATCTCCGCCGGCCTGGACTACCCGGCCGTCGGCCCGGAGCACGCCTACCTCGCCCAGTCCGGCCGTGCGAAGTACGTGCCCGTCACCGACGAAGAGGCCCTCGACGCCTTCCAGGCCCTATCCCGCCACGAAGGCATCATCCCGGCGCTCGAGTCCTCGCACGCCCTTGCCTACGCGCTGAAGCGTGCCGCCGAGCACCCGGCCGACGCCGAGCCGCTGAACATTCTCGTCGCCCTGTCTGGCCGCGGCGACAAGGACATCGCACACGTGCGAGCAACCCTCGAGCAGAAGGAGAACAAGTAAATGTCGCGCTACGAGCAACTCTTTGCCAAGGGGGAGGGCGCGTTCGTCCCCTTCATCATGCTGTCCGACCCGAACCCGGACGACGCGGTGGAGATCATCTCCGCCATCGTCGAAGCAGGCGCCGACGCACTCGAGCTCGGCGTGCCGTTCTCCGACCCAGTCGCCGACGGCCCCGCCATCCAGGGCGCTCATGTCCGCGCTCTGCGTGGGGGAGCGACCGTGCAGCAGTCCCTCGACCAGGTGCGTACCATCCGCGAGCGCTACCCGGACCTGCCGATCGGCATGCTGATCTACGCCAACGTCGCCCACACGCGCGGCCTCGACCGCTTCTACACCGAGTTCAAGGAGGCCGGCGCCGATAGCGTGTTGCTTCCCGACGTCCCCGTGCGCGAGTCTGACCCCTTCACCGCCGCCGCCGAGCGCGCCGGCATCGACCCGATCTTCATCGCCCCGGCAAAGGCCTCCCGCGAGGTCCTCGAGGGCGTGGCCGCTAACTCCCGTGGCTACATTTACGCCATTTCTCGCGACGGCGTCACCGGCGCGGAGAATGAGGCGACGGTGGAGGGCCTGCGTGAGGTCGTCGATAATGTGCAGTCCTTCGGCGGCGCACCGGTGCTGCTCGGCTTCGGCATCTCCCGTCCCGAGCACGTGCGCGACGCGATCGCCGCTGGGGCCGCTGGCGCGATCACCGGGTCGGCGATTACGAACATTATTGATAAGTATGTCGTCGATAATCGCGTGGAAAACATGGACGGGCTGAAGCGGGAACTTTCCGACTACGTGGGCGCCATGAAGCAAGCTACGATCGCATCATGACCTGTTCACGTCGCATGTTCCTGCTCGGCACCGCCACTACCTTCGCCGGTGCCTTCCTGGCCGCCTGCGGGGAAGAGGCCCCCGAAGAAATTGCGAAGACCGACGTGCCGGTCGGCTCCGCGGTGATCCTGGACAAGTTCATCATCGCCCAGCCGTCCGCCGGCCAGTTCGTCGCATACTCGGCGGTGTGCCCGCACCAGCAGAAGAAGATCACCAAGGTGGAGGGCGAAACCGTCAAGTGTGTCGCCCACGGTTCCGTTTTCAACATCGCCACCGGCGCGCGTGTCTCCGGCCCGGCCGTGACCGGCCTGCGCGAAGTTGAGGTCATCGAAGCCGGCGACAAGGTCGAAGCTCAAAACCCGGCGAGCTAACCTGCTGGCCGTAGACTCGGCCACATGAAGAAGCTCGATCCTCTCCTCGTCGGCATCGTTGTTGCTGCGATCCTCGCCTTCGTCGTGCCGGCGCGCGGCGCGTTCGCGGACGGCTTTGGGGTGGCCGTCAAACTCGCGATCGCGCTGCTCTTTTTCCTCTACGGCGCACGCCTATCGACGCAAGAAGCCCTCCGGGGCCTCACCAACTGGCGCCTCCATGCCCTCATCCTCGCGTTTACCTTCGTGGCATACCCGCTGATCGGTCTGCTCGCGCGGCCCACCACCGGGTTCATCTCCGAGGACCTCTACCAGGGCCTACTCTTCATGACCCTCGTTCCGTCCACCGTCCAGTCCTCCGTGGCGCTGACCGGCATCGCACGCGGCAACGTGTCCGGTGCTGTTGTGGCGGCGTCGGTGTCGTCGTTGGTGGGTGTCGTCGCTACGCCATTGCTCGTGATGTGGCTGATGGGCGCAGGCGACGGCGTGCACATCGACACCACCGTGTTCACCGACATCGCCCTCCAACTCCTCCTGCCGTTCATGCTCGGCCAGCTGGCACACAAACGGCTGGGGGAGTTGGCTAAATCCAAGGCCACCAAGATCGTCGACCGCGGCTCCATCTGGATGGTCGTCTATTCCGCCTTTTCCAAGGGTGTCGTCTCCGGCGTGTGGTCGAACGTGACCGCGCTTGAGATCGTGCTGCTGATTGTGTTCTCCGTGGTGCTGGTCTTCGCCATGCTGTGGCTGACCCGCATCGTGCCGCAGGCGCTGCGGTTCCCGCGCGAGGACGTCGTCGCCGTGCAGATGTGTGGCACGCAGAAATCTCTTGCGACCGGCCTGCCGATGGCTACCGTCATCTTCGGCGGCGCCCAACTCGGCGTGCTTATTATTCCGCTAATGATCTATCACATGGCACAGTTGATGATCTGTTCCGCATATGTCTCCAGAAAGAGTTTCACGTGAAACATTACGTCCGCATCCACTACAACGTCCCCGAACTCGGCGGAGAGCTGCTGAATATCGCTGAGCTGGAGGAGGTGTCGTCGCAAAGCTGCACCATGCTCCGCATGATCGAACTCGACCCCGCCGAGACCATCACCGGCATCTACGTCGACGGCCGCGTCATCGGACAGGCCAACCAACCCATGGGCACCGTGCCACACCCGCGCACCTACGACGCGATGGAAGGCATCACCGCCCGACACCTCACCGCCGACGAATTCGAAGGCCTCTGGTCCGAAGCCCGAGCGAAGTTCCCGCACTAATCCACCCAGTTGCGAATTAGTTGGTGCGCCCCCACTTGTCCGCAATGCGGAGCTGTGGGGGACAGGGCCTGCCCATCGGAGGGTGCACCAAGACTCGCGACGGCAGGGAATCACCGGGATGGATCCGCAAGCGGAACCCGCCACCTCGCAGCACACTCATCAGGCAAAGGGGGCAAACGCCAACGCCACCCCGAGTGTGATCGGCCAAGCAAACAGGGTAAGAACAGACAATATCCCTAGCAAGGGGCGCTTATCCCGCACTGCGATAGCAAACCCCAGAACAGATACCGCGATCAAGCCAGCCCAATAAAGCCATTGGCCCCACATGGGAACACGGTCACCCATAAACGGTGTTGCGATCCAAACCGAGACAAAAAGCGGGTAGATCCATGCGCTGCGGTGAGCCTTCTCCATGATCAGGCACCTCCTCCTTAACAGTTATGCGCGCGTGGCACGAGACGAATAGAGGTGCCACACCTGCAAGGACCATCAGTTTGAAATGACTGTGTTTCCCATAGTGGGTATTCCTTTTTCAAATTCTGACAGTTGGACGTCTGTAAACAACCAGCCATAGCAAATCGTAATAGCTGTGCGCTACCGACAACCACCCCCTACAGGAAGGTGTTACCGAGTTTTTACACCTCTGAGCGGTCAAGCAAAATTGAGTCAAGGGATACGCTGCCAGCCATCTTGTCCACCACGTTCTAACGCCTAAGTGTTGGGGCTCTTCTTAACCGCTTGCAGTGTCGTCGTTAGTGGGTGTCAGCGTCACGCCTTTGCTCGTGATGTGGCTGATGGGCGCGGGCGGCGGCGTGCACATCGACGCCACCGTGTTCACCGGCATCGCCCTACAACTCCTCCCGCCGAGACCATCACCGGCATCTACGTCGACGGCCGCGTCATCGGACAGGCCAACCAACCCATGGGCACCGTGCCACACCCGCGCACCTACGACGCGATGGAAGGCATCACCGCCCGCCACCTCACCGCCGACGAACTCGAAGGCTTCTGGAGCGAAGCCCGAGCGAAGTTCCCGCACCAGCTTTATTCTTCGCCTATGGGTAGCTTTTTCGACACCATAGGCCCCTTCCTGCCTGGCCCGCTTGAAATCATCGGGTTCTACGGCAAGATTTTCCTCCCGATCCTGGTGCTGTTCTTCATCGCCCGGATGATCTTCCCAGGCCGCGCACCCATCGGATTTCGCCGCGACCTTATCGACGGCGTCATCCGCACCATCCACATCACCCCGCACATCCCGGGTGTGGACTCGACCGTCAGATACATGTCCGTTGCGACGATCGAGGCCACCACGCCCAATGGGGTAGTGAAGTACAAGGACATCCCCGCCAGTCCCGGTGCCCTCCCCAGCGCGGTTCGTCGGCAGATTTTCAAGCGCCCCCTACGCCAGCGCTCGCATCGGATCGACGTCGGCGACACGCTCAAAGCCCGCGAGATCCGCCGCCAGATCCAGAGTGGCGGCTACGACTTCACCCTGCCGCAGCCGGTCCGCGTGAAACTCGTCCCGCCGAAGAAGGAAGGCAAGCGCCTCTGGTACCGCGTGGTGAATTAGTTGGTGCGTCCCCACTTGTCCGCAATGCGGAGTTGCGGATGCTTGACGACGACCCCACGCGCCCGAATTCGTTGGGCCTCCCCAACGATTGGCGCGGCCGGGATTGTCCGCAATGCGGAGTTGTTCCGTTCGGTTTTAGTGCGTTTTATAGCACTCATATAAAACATTGTTTGTGCAGGTCACAGCCGTGTCGTGGCGGGTTGTATGCTTTGCTTTATCGAACATACATACGGCCTTAAGGGGGACCACAATGACAACGGCAGTGGAGGAGAAGTGCACTGAACCTAGTGCGTTTGCGGAGTTGCTTACGGATGCAATCGAGCAGTCGCACAGAAGCATGACGCGTTGTAAGGCGGAGCTGTTGACGTCGATACGCGCGTTTGAGGAGGGCGGTTTCGCACCGCAGATGGGGGCACGGACCACGGCGCAGTTTCTGACGCGTCGCCTGGGGATCTCGATCTCCACAGCGCACGAATATGTCCACGTCGGCTGCCGCCTCGGCGAGTTTCTGTACCTTCAGCAGCAGTTCTCTGCGGGCAAGATCAGCTACTCGGTGGTGCGCTTGCTGCTTCGCTACCTAACCCCGGCGGTAGAGCGCCAACTTGTCGACATGGCCCTGGAACTCGGCTACCACGAACTCGAAATCGCACTCAGTGGATACGACAAACCAGGGAATGGTGATAGCGAGAAGCCGGACCACTACCTGCGCGTACACACCCGCGATAACGGCGAGATTGCCCTCCACGGGGTGCTCAACGCCTCGGATGGCGCCGCGTTCATCGCCGCGCTGAAACTCGGGGAGATCGCCTACTACGAGATGGAGGAAATGCTCGAGGATGCATTGCGCCACGAAGACGGTCGGGTCGCCGAGCTCTCCATCAGGGACATGCTGCAGAAAGCCGACGCCGTCGAACCCGCAAAGAAGGCACGCAAGACCGCCTCGGGCTATGGCATGCCGATCGGCCGAATGCTGCTGCAGGCCTTCATGGGCATGGTGCACATGACCCGCAGCCAGCCCAAGAGCACACTGACAACGCCAGGCGCGCACGTCAACGTTCTGGTGACCAAGGACGGCCGCGCCTACATGCCCAACAACGTCGGCGCACGCTCCGAGGCACTGGTTGGGTTGATCGCGAACGCTGACCTGCGCGTTTCTACTGTCGACGACGACGGCCTGATCATCAACACCGGCCGCTCTTCCCGCTTCGCGACGCCGGGACAGGTCAACGCCCTGCTCACGATGTGGGGCGGGCAATGTGCCGCTCCCGGTTGCACGCACTCCCGCTTCATCGAAATCCACCACATCAAGGAATGGTCCGAGGGCGGTATGACCGATCTAGAAAACCTGCTGCCACTCTGTTCCGCCTGCCACTCCTTGGTTACCGATGGCTACCTCGAAACCGTCAAGGACGGCAGCGACGTGCACTTCATCTACCAAGACGGTACCCGCTACGTCTCGGAGAACTATTCACTCCCACGCCGCCGCGACAACGCCGAAACCTGGGCAGAAAGCGGGGGCGGATTCGATGACTAAGCGCAACCAAAGCAGAGAAAAACTCCCCTCCGCGCGGGAGAGGAGTCAAGCGTTAAAGCCGAGAAGACTTAGAACGGGAGCTGGACACCCGGGATGACGCCTGCGTAAGCAGCGCCACCGAGGACAGCGAGAACCAGAGCAGCGATGCCAGTGCCGAGAAGAATCTCGAACGTGGTGCCGACCTTGTAACCGTTATTGGCGTCGTTCTTAAACGAGCTCTTCAGCGGTCCATTGGCAGCATCCGTGAACTTATGCGTCTTGTTTTCCTGATCGCGCTGGTACATGCTGCGAACCGAGGAGGTCAGACCCTCGTTGTTCGTCAAGCCCTTCTCGTTTGCTCCCTCGACAAAGCCAGCACCAAAAAAGTATTCGCCAAGCTCTTTGTCCGAAACTGCCGAGGATCCACCAGGCTTATTCAGGCCGCGGAGGTAGACGACATCATCAGCAGCGTGAGCCGGGACAGTGGCGAGGGACAGGGCGGTGGTTGCTGCCAGGACGGCTGCGGCGGTGCGCTTCATGGGAAACTCCTGAAGTAGAGCGGATAAAAGTGAGCCAAGTAACTTGACAACCGCAATTAAAGCACAGCCAACAACCTGTGACCAAACGTAATTTAACCGTAACGTTATCGGGTTGCCTGGCGATATAAGCGCTCTACACCACCAGATTCACCAGCAGCATGTACACGGCGGTGCCGGCGAAGATGGAGAGGTCGGCGCGGCGTCGCCAGGCGTGGAGCACGAACGTAATCACCAAAGCCGCGAGGGCGGACCAGAAGCGGCCGGGGTTTCCGGCTTCGCCCGCGATGGTGTACACGACCAGGACCGTCATCACCCCGACGGGCATGAGGACGGCGAGGAAGTCGATGAACGGGCTGCCCTTGAGGTAGCGCGCCAAGGTGAAGGGCAGGGCGCGAAGCAGGAAGGTCACGATGCCGGCCGGGATGATCACGGCGGCGGCCATGCCGAGGGTGACGCCGTCGGGGAGTCCGAGGGGGCTCATTTATTTCACCTGCCAGGTGAGGAGGTCGTCGATACGCGGTGCCCAGAACCGCAGCAACAGCACGCCGAAGTAGGCGAGCAGGCCGAGGATGATCATCTGGTCGGGGAAGATGAACGCAGCGACCACGGCCAGCGCGCCGGCGATGAGGGGCGCGGAGAGGTCCTTGCTGCTTTGGAATGCCTCGTAGGCGAGGACGGCGAACAGGGCGGTGAGGGCGAATTCGAAGCCTTCGATGTTCTCCGGGATGAGGTTGCCCACGAGCGCGCCGATGATGCCCGGCAGAATCCACGACGCGTTGATCAGCATCGCGCTGGTCATCAAGCGGGCATGCGTCAGGCGCGCGCCATTAGCGACGAGCGTGGACGTCAGAGCGTAGAGCTCATCGGTCACGCCGTAGGTGAGGTACAGGCGCGGGAAGCCCGGGCGCGCGACATCGCGGGGAAAGGTGAGGCCGTAGAAGATATGGCGGAAGTTCACCATGAACGCGGTCAGCGCGGAGGAAAACACGCCGAACCCGCTGGTCACCATGCCGATGGCGAGGAATTCCATCGAGCCGGAGTAGATGATGCTGGAGAAGATCGGGGCCCACCACCATGCGAAACCAGCTTGCGTCACCAGCAGGCCGAACGCCAGGCCGAGCGGCACGAGACCGAGGCCGACGAGCCACGAGTCCTTCAGGCCGAGGCGGATCTGCCGCTTTGTTTCACGTGAAACACCCAATTAGTTGTCCTCCAGATTCGCCGGGAAGGTGGCGAACAGAGGCAAGGGCATTGCTTGGCGACGCATCACGTCCCCCCACAAATCCGCACCCGCCGGAGCGATCACGTCGGAGGGCAGTGCGGGGGCGACAAACCAGTCGCCGCGGAGGATCTCGTCGTCGAGTTGGCCCGGCTCCCACTCGGCGTAGCCGGCGAAGATGCGGACGCCGTCGATGTCGGCGGAGACAAGCTCCGGTTCAACGTTGAGGTTGAGCAGCACGAGGCGGTTGGCCATGCGCTGGAAGTAAGGGTTGGCGTCGATGTCCACGCCGGGGGAGGTGACGCCGAGGCAGACTGCGGCCTCGGGGCGGACGGGACCGCCAATGTGCACGGCCTGGGGCTTGGCAGCGAGGTCGGCCCACGCGGGGATCACGTTGGCAAGCGCTGTTTCGCTGCGTCGGTTCAACACGACGCCGAGGGTGCGATCCGCGCTCTGCTCGATGATGAGCACCACGGTGCGGGCGAACTCGGGGGAGTACATGCCGGGAGCGGCGACGAGCAACATGCCCGGCTCGGGGTCAGTGCGCTCGAGGGCGTTGAAGAGGCGATCGGCGTAGAAGTACTCAGGCATTCTCGTTCTCCCACCAGGTTTTGAGTTCGGCGACGGCCTCGTCGTGGTCGAGCTCGCCACGCTCGAGGCGCAGTTCCTTCAGATACTTCCACGCCTTGCCAACCTCCGGGCCCGGTTTGAGGCCGAGGATCTCCATGATCTCGTTGCCGTCGAGGTCCGGGCGCACGCGAGCGAGGTCCTCCTTGGCGGCGATGTCGGCGATGCGCTCCTCCAGGTGGTCGTAGGTGCGCTGGAGGCGCGCCGCCTTCCTGGGGTTGCGGGTGGTGCAATCCGCACGAACGAGTTTGTGCAGCTTAGGCAGCAATTCGCCGGCGTCGGTGACGTAGCGTCGCACGGCCGAATCGGTCCACTGCCCCTCGCCGAAGCCGTGGAAGCGCATGTGCAAGAACACGAGCTGGCCCACGTCGGAAATGACGTGCTTCGGGTACTTCAGGGCCTTGAGGCGCTTGCGGGTCATCTTCGCGCCGACCACTTCGTGGTGGTAGAAGGTCACGCCGCCGCCTTCCTTCGGCGCGCGAGTGGCGGGTTTGCCGATGTCATGCATGAGCGCCGCCCAGCGCAGCTTCAGGTCAGGGCCTTCGTCCGCGTCTTCAAGTTCGGTGGCCTGGCGCAGCACGGTCAGGGAGTGGCGGTAGACGTCCTTGTGCTGCATGTGCTCGTCGGTCTCGAGTTGCAGGGCAGGGATCTCGGGCAGGATGTACTCGGCAACACCGGTGGCCACGAGCAGGTCGATGCCCTCCCAGGGGCGCGAGCCGCACATGAGTTTGTCCAGTTCGGCCTGGACGCGCTCGACGGTGATGCGCTGGATCTCACCGGCCATGTCGCGCATCGCATCGAAGACGCGGTCGGCCACCGTAAAGCCCAGTTGGGAGACGAAGCGGGCGGCGCGCAGCATGCGCAGCGGGTCGTCGCGGAACGACACCTCCGGCTCCTGCGGGGTGTCAAGCACGCCCACGACCAGGTCAGACAGGCCGTTGACGGGGTCGTGGAAGGTGGGGGCGAGGTGGTCGTCGACAAGCGAGAGCTCGATGGCCATCGCGTTGCAGGCGAAGTCGCGGCGCACGAGGTCGCCTTCGAGGGTGTCGCCGAAGGTGACTTCGGGGTTGCGGGTGACGCCGTCGTAAAGATCGGAGCGGAACGTCGTAATTTCCACGGTTTCGCCGTGCCGGATCGCGGAGACGGTGCCGAACTCGATGCCGGTGTCCCACACTTTCTCGCCCCACTCCGCGAGAATTTCCTGGATAACCGCAGGTCGGGCGGAGGTAGTGAAGTCCAAATCGTGCACCCCGCGGCCCAGCATGGCGTCGCGGACGGAACCGCCAACAATATATAAGGACTCGCCGCGCTCGGCGAAGAGTCGGGCAAGCGGCTCCAGCAGGGCAGATTGCTTCTCGACGACCCCCTGCGCTCGGGCCATCAACGCGGCGGGGGCAAGTGGGTCGTTCGGATCGGGCATGTCGAAAAGCTTTGTCACCTTGGACACGATACCCGCCACCCCCGCGCGTGGAGTACCACAACCGGCCTGAAGCCGGATAGCATGGCACGAATGAGTGACAACACGCGGCCTGTACCGGGTCCCCCCAGCGGTAAGGGGGGATCCGGCGGGCGGCGTCGTCCGCGGAAGCGCCGCGGCGGCCAGAATAAAAACCAGCAGGGCCAAGACAAGAACCAATCAGAAGGCGGCGACAAGCCGAAGAAGAAGCAACACCGTCGCCGTAACCCGAACAACCGCCGGAGGGGCGGGCGCGGGAATCAGCGGAACCGAAACCGCAACCAGCATCGCCGTCATTCGCAGTACAACCGCCAGCACGACTCTTCGATGGAGGTGCGCGACGAGACCTCGGCCGGTGGTCTGGTGGTCTCCGGTATGGCGGAGGCTGTCGGCCCGGACGGCAAGGTAGACATGAGCCGCATCTACGTCGCGCTGATTGGCCGGCTGGATCGCCGTGGGCGGTTGTTGTGGTCGATGCCGAAGGGCCACGTCGAGGATGGCGAGCACCAGTGGCGCACCGCAGAGCGTGAGGTCTGGGAGGAGACCGGTATTACCGGCGAGGCCTTCGACACCCTGGGCACCATTGATTACTGGTTTGTGTCCGACGGAGTACGGATCCACAAGACGGTGCACCACAACCTGCTGCGGTTTGTGGACGGCGTGTTTAACGACGAAGACCCGGAGGTCACCGAAGTGGCCTGGGTGCCCATGAGCGAGTTGATGGAGCACCTCGCGTACGCCGACGAGCGCAAACTGGCGCGTATCGCGTTTGACCGGATGCCTGAGCTGGCTCGGAAGGAAGTCGCCGCCGGAAGGTCTACCCCGCGATGATTCGGCCGATTTCCCGTCTAGCTGCGGCCGCGGTTGCGGTGGCGCTGGCGGTCCCGTCAGCGACCCCGGCTCGCGCGGTGCCCGCGGTGCCGGTGAGCCCGAAGAACCCTGAGGTTGCGGAGCAGTGGGTCAACCCGGCGGTGCGCCCGGGTGAGGGCCAGCTCGCGCGCGTGTCGCTTATCGACGCCCCCGCGGTCGTCTCCGCGCACGATCCGTTTCACGTGAAACTTCGCGTGACCAATCAGACCGACACAACCCTCGAGGGCCTCAAAGTGCTCACGCGTCGCGCCGCGCCGGTGGGCTCCGTCTCCGAGCAGCGCGTGGCCGCCGTCGCCGGGGTGGGGGAGTACAGCGTTGTGGGCGACGAGGTGGTCGTGGATACCCGGCTGCGCCCCGGCGAAAGCGCCGAGCTGTCGCTGCAGATGACCGCGCCCGGCGGCATCGGCGTGTACCCGATGATGCTGCAACTTATCGACGACACCAGCACCACCCTGGACACCGACCGCTTCCACCTGGCTGTGCGCGGGTCGGCCGACGACGTCGAACCGGGCGGGCTGACCGCCCTGTACCCGGTCTCCGCTCCGGTGAATATCGTGCCGGGAGAGACCGGCGAGGCCCCCGAGGACCCGCCGCTGGTGCTGCAGAGCGACGCACTGGCGGAACAACTCGCGCCCGGCGGGCGCTTGGACACCCTGGTGGAGCAGTACCGCAAGGCGGTGGAAACCCCTGAGGTTGGCTACGCCACCTGCATGGCGCTCGACCCGGCGCTGGTGGACACAGTGGACCGCATGACCGGCGGCTACACCGTCAGTGATTCGCGCCCCGCCGTGGTGGAGGAACCGAAGCGTCTGCGCGACAGCTGGGGTTCGAACGACGACACGCACCGCACCCCAGGTTCCGGGGCCGAGGACGCGAAGGCGTGGCTGGACAAAGTGCGCGAGATCGCCGCGACCGGCTGCACCGTGGCGCTGCCGTGGGCGAACGCGGACCTCAACGCGGTGGCGCGTACGGGTGATCCGTGGCTGATGCGCGAGGCCGTCGAGCGCGGCCCGTTTGTGCTGCAGCGGGTGCTGGGCACGGCAGGCACGATCAATACGGTGGTCGCCGGCACCGGCTACATCGAGGCGGGCGCCGGGCCGGCGCTTGGCTGGGCGGACCACACCCGCTCCACGGTGTTCGACGGCGGGATGCACGCCGCGTGGGAGGCGGCCCAAGCTGACAGCGCGCCCGACGCCGAAGCCAACTCCCACCAGAGCGCGCTCGAACGCGCGGAGCTCGCAGACTTCTCGGGCGCGGCGGCGCCGGTGCCGGAGGTGCCGGTGCAGGTGCTCGTCGCAAAGCCTGCGGATGCGCAACGTTTCACGTGGAACACTGCCGGCGTGATGGAGGTCGGGTACCAGGATTCGCTGGCCGCGGTGCTAGCGGCGACGGGGGAGCACCCGGACACGCCGGGGTATTCCAACCCGGGCCTGCGTTTCGACTACACCCGGGATTCCAATACCGCGCGCGATGTGAACGCCGCAGCAGCAATGCGGCTTGCCGCCCAGAGCGCCACCACGGGTGAGGGCGACGCACCGACCCAACCCGTGATGATCAACCCGCCGGCAACGTGGGACGCAAAAACCGCCGCGGTGCTCCTGGGCACGGTCGCGGGCCTGATCGCCGACGGAACCTCCCGCCCGATCTCGTTCGGCGACTACCTCGCCGCCCCGCCGGAGGTCCCACCCGCCGACACCACGGCGACATTCTCGGACCCCGCCGCCTTCACCGACGCGGAAATCCTGCAGGTCACGCAACAAAACAGCTTCATCAACGACATCACCGCGCTCATGGCAAACGACCCCGCCATCGCGCTGACCCGCTACGGCTTCACCCTGCCGCTGCGCCGCGACATGCTCGTCGCGCTCAGCACCAACAGACGCAGGGCACTTTCGCTTTACGACGACGCCGTGCGCGCCACCGGCGACCGCCTCGCCGCCAGCCGGGCAACGCTGAACGATCTGCGCGATTCCGTGACGTTGATCCCGCCGGGGAACGTGTACACCAGGGCGTCGTCGTCAAGCCCACTGCTCATCGTCGCCCAAAACGGAATGCCGCTGCCGGTGCAAACCCAGATCCGCTACTGGGGGCCCGACGGCGCGAAACTGAACGTGCCGGGGACGCTGAAAATCCCCGCACGCGGCTCCGTCACCGTCCAGATGACCGCCGACCTGCCCGACAACAACCGCGGCACCGACCTGCAGCTTTACCTCGCGGGTGCCTCGGCCCAACCGATCTCGCGCCCGGTGGACATCTCCGTGCGCACCGCCGGGCTCCAACTCGGCGGGTGGGCGCTCGCCGGCGCGCTGATCGCCGCGATGCTGGCGCTCCTGCTGATCACCCGCAGGAAAGCGCCACCGAACAGGCGCCCGACCAAACGCCCACCACCCAGCAACCCACGTGAACGGAGACAGCCGTGACAGCACAGGACAACAGCCAGCCCGAGGCTGGCCTGCGCCGCCGCATCGTCGCCCCGGCACCCCCGGCGCCAGTACCGGCCCCGCGCGAGCCGAAGCCGCCCACCCCGGCGGAGACTGGCCTGCCGGACAAGTCCCTGCTGACCACCAGCCCCAAGGGCGAGACCATCGCCCCGCCGCCGACGGCTGACGACGCCGCCGCTGTCGCCACAGTCGCGACAAGCGTTGCGGTCGCCGAGCCCGCCGAGCCTGCCGAGGACACCAAACCGAGCGAGGGCGAAAAAGTCGTCCGCGCCACCGGCTCGATGGCAATTGCCACGCTGATCTCGCGCATCACCGGCTTCATCCGCACCGTGCTCATCGGCGCGGCGCTCGGCGAGGTTGTCGCCTCCGCGTTCAACACCGCCAACACGCTGCCGAACCTGATCACCGAGATCGTGCTCGGATCGGTGCTCACCGCACTGGTCGTGCCGGTGCTGGTCCGCGCGGAGAAAGAGGACGCCGACCACGGTGCCGCGTTCATCCGTCGCCTGTTCACGCTCACGCTGACACTGATGACGGTGGTCACGCTGCTCGCCGTCGTCGGCGCGCCGTGGCTGACCGAGATGATGCTGGACGAGGACTCCACAGGCAACCTCGTCCAAACCACATCCTTTGCCTACCTGCTGCTGCCGCAGATCTTCTTCTACGGCATGTTCTCCCTGTTCATGGCAATCCTGAACACGAAGGAACACTTCCGGCCGGGCGCGTGGGCGCCGGTGGCGAACAACGTCGTCTCCATCGCCGTGCTGGTGGCGTATATGGCGTTGCCGGGGACGTTGAATCCGGCGGCGCCGTCGTCGATAAGCAATCCGCACGTCATGCTGCTTGGCCTGGGCACCACCGCGGGCGTGGTGGTGCAGTGCCTGATCATGCTGCCCGCGCTGCGCAAACTGGGCATCGACCTGCGGCCGCTGTGGGGTATCGACGAACGCCTCAAGCAGTTCGGCGGCATGGCCCTGGCGATCATCACTTACGTGGCGATCAGCCAGCTGGGCTACGTGATCACCACCCGCATCGCGTTCGCGGCGGACCCGGCGGCACAGTTCATCTACCAACAGCACTGGATGCTGCTGCAGATGCCATACGGCATCATCGGCGTGACCCTGCTGACCGCGATCATGCCGCGCCTGTCGCGCAACGCCGCCGACGGCGACGACAAGGCCGTTGTGCACGACCTGACCATGGGCACCAAACTGACGTTTATCGCCCTGCTGCCGATCATCGTGTTCATGACCGCGCTCGGCCCTGACATCGCCAGCGCCCTGTTCGCCTACGGCTCATTTAGCGACGAAGCCGCCTACACCCTCGGCCTGACCATCAGCGCCGCCGCGTTCACACTCATCCCGTACGCACTGGTCATGCTGCACCTGCGTGTGTTCTACGCGCGCGAGGAAGCCTGGACGCCAACCTTCATCATCGCTGGCATCACCGGCACCAAAATTGCGCTGTCCATGCTGGCGCCGACCATCGCGAGCGAGCCGGGCCACGTGGTCATCCTGCTCGGTGCGGCAAACGGCTTCGGCTTTGTCGCCGGCGCGATCATCGGTGCGCTGCTACTGCGCCGCAAGCTTGGCACCCTGCAGTTCCGTGAGGTGCTACGCACGTCCCTGTGGGCCATCGGTGCGTCCGCCGTCGGTGTTGCCGCGGTGTTCGGCGTGCGCTGGTTGCTTCGCGACGTCGCCGGCCTCCACCTCCCCGAAGCCCTCGGCCGCATGATCGGCGCACCATCGCTGGGTTCGCTGATCGAGATCGCGCTGCTCGGCGTGCTGTTCCTCATCGTCACCGGCGTCGTGCTGTCGCGCTCCGGCCTGCCGGAGGTGCAGAACCTGGGCTCCGCTGTGGGCCGCATCCCGGGCCTGGGCCGGTTCATCACCGCCGACGCCGACCGCGGCCTCGAAGTGGGCCAGGTCGACCCGCGCGAAATGTCCAACCAGTTCCTCGCCGCCGACACCTTCAACGCCTCCCCGGTACCGCCGCCGATGTCCGCCGGTGTCGTCCGCGGCCCGCGCCTCGTGCCCGGTGCGTCCGTGTCCGACGGCCGGTTCCGCCTCATCCGTGACCACGGCGCGTCCTCCAGCGCCCGCTTCTGGCAGGCGCGCGAGATTGCCACTGGCCGCGACGTCGCGCTGACGTTCGTGGACACCACCGGTGCCGCCCCGATGGCGCCCGCCACCCCGCGCGAGGCCGCCCTCCAGGCCGCCGGTATCGCGCGCCGTACCCGCCAGCTGGTCAACATGCACCTGCCGGCGCTGCCGGACCACGTGGAGATCCTGTCGTTCCGCTCCGGCGCCGTTGTGGTGTCCGACTGGATCGAGGGCTCCTCGGTGAAGGCTGTTGCGGAGTCGGGCCAGACGCTGCACACGGAGGCCGTCGCCAATGCACTCGTGCCGCTGGCTGCTGCGCTGGCCACCGCGCACGAGGCCGGCGTGCCGCTGGGTCTGGACAACCGCCAGCAGTTGCGCATTGATACAGACGGCATCGTGCGCCTCGCATTCCCGGCCGTCCTGCCGGATGCGACAAAGCCGACCGACGCCGAGGCGTTCGCCGCCGCCCTGGAGTTGCTGACCTCCAACGTCACCTCCGACGACCTTGCCGAGATCACCGCACGCACGCGAGCGCTTGTCGACGCCGACGCCGTCGACCAAGCCGCCTTCCGCGAAATCGCCACCGCCCTGAAGGAAGCAGCCAACCTGCCGGGCTCGCGCCGCCACAGCGAGGAAGACGACACCCCGACCGACACCATCCCCGTCGTCGAGGTGCCCGAGTCCGTCGAGCCCGTGCCCGAGCACGTGGAGGACCCGGACGTGATCCACGGTGGCTTCGGCAGCGGCCGCACCAAGCCGTTGACAATCGCGCTGGTCACCCTGGTGGCCGTGGCTGCCGCAGTGGCGATCGGTGTGCTGACGACCTACCTGGTGGACATCGTCTCCGGGGAGGAAGAAGAGGAAGCCGTCGCGACATCCTCCGTGGCGCCCGCCCCACGCGTACCCGTGCTCATCGCACCGCTGGAGGCTGTTGCTGACTCTGCTGGCTCTTCCGGCTCTGATGCTCACGCCGCCGTTGACGGTGATCGGGCCACGAAGTGGGAGGTCGGAGGGGATCTCGTCGTCAAGCAAAGCAACGGTCAGCCGTTCGACCTCGAGCAAGTGCTTATCGACGCCTCCGGCGCAACCGGCGCAACCTTCACCATCTCCGGCGTGCCCGCGGGTGGTCAAGCGCCTGTGGTGCTGTCGGAGGGCACGGTGCGCACCGGCCAGATCAGTGCCGATGTGGACTACACCGGCGCGCTGACCGAGGTCATCATCTCCTTCACCCCGGCGGAACAGAAACCGCTCGAAATTTCGGAAGTTTCGTTGGCAGGGCATGTGGATGTCCAATAGATTGTGCAATTGACCCCTTCCCTTCCGGGGAGGGGTCGTGCACACTGGGGGTCAACACTTTTCTGGGGGGAATCATGGATTACCGCAATGACCGGGCTCTAGTCGCCCAATACCTCGACGGGGACCGACGAGCGTTCAGGCAGATCGTCAAACGCCACCACAAAGCCATGTACTACGTGGCCCGCAACTACACGCGCAACGACCAAGACGCGCAGGACATCGTCCAGGACGCGTTCTTCAAGGCGGCACGCAGCCTGCACACCTACCGCGGGGAAGCGAAGCTATCCACGTGGCTGCACCGCATGACCATCAACGCCGCCATCGACCACCAACGCAAGTTCACACGCGCGGGCGCACAGGCAAGTCTTGACGACGACGCCGTGGCCGTCAGCAGCGACATGAACAAATACCTCGCCTACAACCCCATGGAGGCCATGGAACGCACCATCGCGATGCGCCAGGCGCTCAACGTGTTGCCGTCGGGGCAGCGTAAGGCACTATGGCTGATCGATGTCGCAGGCATGTCCGTCGAGCACGCCGCCCACGAACTAGGCGTGAAACCGGGCACCGTGAAGTCCCGGAGATACCGTGCCCGGGAGGCAGTAGCTGCAGCAATCGGGGAGAGGTTAACAAGCAGCTAGACTCACCGATATGAACTTCTCCGGATTCAATTTCGTTACCCCGCAGACCGACGAAAGCGGCGATTCCGCAACGGAACCCGCCACCGCCCGCACCGATGTAGACACCATCCACGATGTGATCATCATCGGCTCCGGACCGGCCGGCTACACCGCCGCGCTCTACGCCGCTCGCGCCGAGCTCAAGCCCCTCGTATTCGAGGGTTACGAGTTCGGCGGCGAACTCATGAACACCACCGACGTGGAGAACTTCCCCGGCTTCCCCGAGGGCGTGCTCGGCCCAGACCTGATGGGCAACATGCGCGAGCAGGCCGAAAAGTTTGGTGCAGACCTGCGCCCTGAACTGGTAGACCGCGTGGACTTCTCCGGCGAGATTAAGAAGGTGTTCGTGGACGACGAGGAGTTCCACGCCCGCGCCGTCATCCTTGCCACCGGTGCAGCCCCACGCCACCTGGGCATCCCGGGCGAGGCCGAACTGACCGGCCGTGGCGTGTCCACCTGCGCCACCTGCGACGGTTTCTTCTTCAAAGACCAGCACATCGCCGTCGTCGGTGGTGGCGACTCCGCAATGGAGGAAGCAACCTTCCTGACCAAGTTTGGCTACAAGGTTTCGCTGATCCACCGTTCGGAGAACTTCCGTGCCTCCGCCATCATGCTGGAGCGCGCGCGACAGAACGAGAAGATCGAGTTTGTCACCAACACCGTCGTCGAGTCCGTCGTTGAGGCAGACGGCAAGGTTGGCGGACTGAACGTACGCAACGTGGAAACCGGCGAAGAGTCCGTCCTGGATGCCACCGCGTTGTTCGTTGCTATTGGCCACGATCCGCGCTCCGGGTTCCTCGAGGGCCAGGTTGCTGTGGACGAGGGCGGTTACGTTTCGATAGAGGATCCGTCGACACGCACCAGCGTCGCCGGCGTGTTCGCCTGCGGTGACCTGGTGGACAAGACATACCGTCAGGCCATCACGGCGGCTGGTTCGGGCTGCCGTGCCGCGTTGGACGCACAGCACTATCTCGCGGAGCTGTAAACTAACGGCCATGAGCGCACCAGTAGATGTCACCCAGGCCACCTTCAAGAACGAGGTCATCGAGTCCGACACCCCGGTTCTCGTGGACTTCTGGGCAGAGTGGTGCGGCCCGTGCCGCAAACTCTCCCCGTTGCTCGATGAGATCGCGTCGGAGATGGCAGGCCAGGTTAAGGTAGCCAAGGTCAACGTGGACAACGAGCGCACCCTGGGCGCAATGTTCCAGGTCATGTCCATTCCGACCGTGCTGCTGTTCAAGGACGGTAAGCGCGTCGATGAGTTTGTGGGTCTGCGTCCGAAGTCGGAGATCGTCGCTAAGATCCAGGCGCAGCTCGACGCGTAAGCTGTTGTAGTTGGTTTTGTTTTTTCGACCGGGAAAGTTAGGTGCTTAGTGCAAGACTTGCTGCACGTTGGCGACTCCAGCTCGCGGGTTGCCGAGGTTCGGTTGTCGCTGGCCCGCCTCGGTCTCCTCGACGGATACGAAGGCGAAATCGATAGCACGCGTCGCTTCACCGAAAGCGAGATGCTTTTCGACGACACCCTCGCCGAAGCCCTCAAAGCCTTCCAACAATCTCGCGGCATTTTGCCGTCTGGCTCCATCGACGACCTGACGCTCCGCGAGCTGCGCGAAGCCTCCTACACGTTGGGCGCGCGCGTGCTGAGCTACCAGCCGGGCCAGGAAATGGTCGGCGACGACGTGGGCCAGCTGCAGACACAGCTTCACGAGCTCGGCTTTTACTCCAACCGCATCGACGGCCGCTTCGGCCCCGCGACCTACGAAGCGTTGATGAACTACCAGTTGAACTCCGGTTTGGAGGACGACGGTGTCTGCGGCCCCGACACGTTGCATGCATTGTCCCTGCTTGGCCGCCGCATCACCGGAGGTTCCGCCCAGGCGATCCGTGAGCGCGAAACCGTCCGCCAGGCCGGACCGAACCTCGCCGGTAAGCGCGTAGTCATCGACCCTGACCTCGGTGGTTCCGACAAGGGCCTGGTTGTGGAGGGCCCGTATGGTCCCATCACGGAGGAGGAGATCCTCTGGGACCTCGCCCAGCGCATCGAGGGCCGCATGGTCGCCACCGGCATGGAAACCATCCTGTCCCGCCCACGTGGCGACAACCCTACGAACAAGCACCGCGCCGACCTGGCCAACGGGTTCAACGCCGACCTGCTGATCTCACTGCGTCTGGATTCCTACCCAAACGAGAAGGCCAACGGCGTTGCCACCTTCTACTTCGGCTCCGAGCACGGCAGCTCCTCGATGACCGGCGAAACCCTGTCCGGTTACATCCAGCGCGAGATCGCTGCCCGCACTGACCTGCAGAATTGCCGCAACCACGCCCGCACCTGGGAGATGCTGCGGATGACCCGCATGCCGTCGGTGGAGCTCGTGGCCGGCTACCTCACCAACCCGGGCGACCTGGCCGTACTTACCGACCCCGCCCAGCGCGATGCCATCGCCGAAGCCGTCGTCGTCGCCGTGAAGCGCCTCTACCTGCTGGACCACGACACCCGCCCGACAGGCACCTACTCCTTCAAGGAGCTCCTGCGCGAAGAGCAGGCCTAACCGCCCTCCCAGCCCTCTTTTACCCAAATAGTTCGCGGCCTGGGAACTATTTCGGCATTCCGGGCCCAAATAGTTCAATTCACCCAGGTCGCGCCGTCGCGGGCCGAAAATAGTTCCCGGACCTAACGCGATCTGCCGATTTCCGTGGAACTTTTTTGGTGAGGGGAGCGGCAACGGCCTCGATCGCGACCTCTATCGCGGCAGCAGTCGCCCGTCGCCCGTCGGCCGGCACCCAGTCACTGACACATTGCGGCAGAATCTGTCAGCCGCCGGCATCGTCGCAGGTCAGAAGGGAGCACTGACAAATTCGGCAAAATGTGTCAGGAGCGGACACCGCTAGGCAGCGTGGCGGGCAGACAGCGGGCATGCGGACACCGCGGGCGCACAGGCGACCCAAACCAACCGCCCAAACCAGCCGCCTAAAACCCCTAGTCGGTGCCTTGGATGAGCCCCATGATGCGCTCGAAGTCGTCCTTGTCGCCGAACTCGACGACGATCTTGCCCTTGCGCTTGCCCATGGTGACGGAGACTTTGGTGTCCCAGATGTCGGCAAGCGAGTCGGCGGCCTGGCTGAGGTACTCCGGCTGGGGGAGAGGTTGGCGCTTCGGCTTGTCGGGCACCTTGCCGCCTGCGTTGATCATGGATACGGCCTCTTCGGTGGCGCGTACGGACAGGCCTTCGGCGACGATGCGGTCGGCGAGTTGGGCCTGGGCGTCGGTGGTGTCGTCGCCAAGTTTGATGCCCAAAAGCGCACGGGCGTGGCCGGCGGACAGCACACCGGCGGCGACGCGGCGCTGCACCGGAACCGGCAGCTTGAGCAGGCGGATCGCGTTGGTGATCACGGGGCGGGAGCGGCCGAGCCGGTCGGCGAGTTGTTCTTGGGTGACGCCGAACTCGTCGAGAAGTTGCTGGTAGGCGGCAGCTTCTTCGAGTGGATTCAACTGCACGCGGTGGATGTTTTCCAGCAGTGCGTCGCGGAGCATGTCCTCGTCGGAGGTTTCGCGCACGATCGCCGGGATGTGCTTGAGGCCTGCCTTGGAGGAGGCGCGCCAACGGCGCTCGCCCATGATGAGTTCGAAGCCCTCGGGGGTGTCGCGGACGACGATGGGTTGGAGGAGGCCGAACTCGCGGATGGAGTGGACCAGTTCGGCGAGCTCATCCTCGTCGAAGACCTGGCGTGGCTGCTTCGGGTTCGGGATGATCTGGCCGATCGGGATTTCCTGGTATCGGGCGCCCACCGGCACCGGCTGCATGACGTTGTCCTGCTTCGCAGTAACGGTCGGCGCGCCCTTCACAGCCCGCGGCGCACCCTTCGGCGCTCCCTTCTTCGCAGCACCAGAACCAGCACCAGAACCCTTGTCCTGCTTGCCGAAGATCACGTCGGAGGCGTTGCCGCCGATGCCGGGGGTTTTGCCGTTCTTGTCAATGTCTGCGGGTGCCGACGGGATCAGTGCTGCCAGTCCGCGGCCGAGGCCGCCTTTGCGTTCTGCCATGGTTTAGTCCTCCTCGGAAGAGCTGTCGAGTTGGGCGGAGACTTCCGGGCTCACGCCAATTGGGCCGGTGGTGGGGTGGGGTTGGTAGTCGCCGCGCAGCGCGAGTTCTTTGGCTGCGTCGAAGTAGGCGAGTGCTCCGCGGGAGCCGGGGTCGTAGTCGATGACGGTCTGGCCGTAGCCCGGCGCTTCGGAGACCTTCACGGAGCGGGGGATGACGTTGTTCAGCACGACTTGGCCGAATTGGCCGCGGACCTCGTCGGCGACGTCGGCCGCGAGGCGGGTGCGGGCGTCGTACATGGTCAGCAGGATCGCGGAGATGTGCAGGTTGTGGTTGAGGTGTTCGCGGATCATGCCGATGTTGCCCAGCAGCTGCCCCACGCCTTCGAGTGCGTAGTACTCGCATTGGATGGGGATGAGTACTTCGTCGACGGCGGTCATCGCGTTGATGGTCAGCAGCCCGAGCGAGGGTGGGCAGTCGATGAACACGTAGTCGAAGCCGTGGTCTTGCATGAAACCGCGACGGATGGCGTCGTGGAGGCGGTATTCGCGGCGCACCATGGACACCAGCTCGATTTCCGCGCCGGCGAGGTCGATGGTGGCGGGGATGCAGAACAGGTTCTCGTTGTCTGCGTGCGCCTGCACGGCATCGGCGGCGTCGGCCTCACCGATGAGCACTTCGTAGCTAGAGGTGGTGCCGGAGGTGTGTTCGGCGCCGAGGGCGGTTGAGGCGTTGCCTTGCGGATCCAGGTCGATCACCAGCACTTTCATGCCCTGGCGGCTCAGTGACGCTGCGAGGTTGACGCTGGTTGTGGTTTTGCCGACGCCGCCTTTTTGGTTGGCAACGGTGATCACGCGGGGTTGGTCGGGTCGCGGGAGCGTTTCGCTTCTCGACGACACCCTCGCCGCCCGCATCGCCTCCTCCATCAAAGGCGTGTCATCGTAGTGATCCACTTATTCCCCCTTCTTCTTGCGGGTGATGCGGATTAGGGTGGTTGGCTGTTCAAGCGTAGTCGCACCCACGGTGAGAATCTCGGGATCCTTACCGCCAGCCTTGGCGATGAGCTTGGCGTCGCGCTCCAGCTCCTCGGCGACGGATTCGCCCTTCATGGCGATCATGGCCCCACCGCCCTGCAGCAGCGGAAGCGACCAGCCGGCAAGTTTGCCCAAGGGTGCCACGGCGCGGGAGGTCACGGCGTCGAAGGATGCCTTCGGCTGCTCCTCGGCGCGGCCACGGATGACGGTGACGTTGTCCAGGCCGAGCTCCTCGGTGATCTCGCGCAGGTAGGTGGAGCGCTTCAGCAGCGGCTCGATGAGCGTGATCTTCAGGTCCGGCCGAGCGATCGCCAGCGGGATTCCCGGCAGGCCGGCGCCGGAGCCGATGTCCGCCACCTTCAGCCCCTCTTGGAAGGCCTCCGAGATCACCGCGCAGTTCAGGATGTGGCGCTCCCACAGGCGCGCGACTTCCTTGGGGCCAATAAAGCCACGCTCGGCGGCTGTGGTGGCCAGCGACTGGTGGTAGGCCTCGGCTAATGCGAGGCGATCTCCGAAAACTTGGGCTGCGGCTGCAGGGGACGTATCCGACATGCACAACACTGTAGTCGGCTCCACGACACGGCCCCACACCATATATATGGGCATGAAAAATGCCCCGGGTGAAGCCGGGGCGTCGTCGATAAGCAAATGCTTACTTGCCTTGCTTGCGCTGCTTCTTCGTGCGGCGATCCACCTTGCGGGCACCCGGGGCAGGCGCGGTGGTGCGCTTCATCTCCACCTTGCGGGCCTCCTCGGCAGCCTCCTCGGCGTCCATCTTGTTGTTCAGGAAACGGGTCTGGAAGAAGGTCCACACGTTGTTGGTCAGCATGTAGAACAGCAGGCCGATGTGCCAGATGACACCGGTGGCCAGAATCATGATGGGGAAGAACCAGAGCATCATCTTGTTCATCATGCCCATCTGGGATTCCATCATCGCGGCCATCTCGCCCTGCGGCTTCGCGGTCTTGCCGGCAGCCTTGCGGGCGGCCTGGCGGTTGATCATGATGCGGGCGTTGAAGTGCGTAAACGCAGCACACAGCACAACCAGCGGGGCGCAGACGGCAATGATGTTCGCGCGCGTCAGGTCAGCGTTACCGAAGGCTGCGAACATCTCCTCCGGCATCGACATGTACGCCGACAGCGGCACACCGAGGAAGTCCGCGTCCAGGAAGGACTGCACGTCCGACGGCGGGAAGGCGTAGTTGGCGGTGTTGCGGTTCTGCTCAACCGTAAAACCAAGACCAACGCCGCCGTCACCGGTGCGGTTGAAGGAACGCAGCACGTGCAGCAGGCCAATAAAAATTGGCATCTGCACCAGCGGCACGATGCAGGATGCCAGCGGGTTGGTACCCATCTCGCGGTAGAGCTTCTGCGTCTCCTCCGCGATCTTCTGCTGGTCGCCCTTGTACTTCTCGCGGATTTCCTGCATCCGCGGTTGCATCTCCTGCATCTTGCGGGTGGACCGCATCTGGTTCACCATCGGCTTCAGCAGCAGCAGACGCACCGTGCATGTCAGCAGCACGATGGCGAGGATCCAGGAAATACCTGAATCCTTCGGAAGGATGAAGCCGAGAACCTCGTGCCAGAACTTCAGCACCCAGGAAATCGGCCAATAAATGAAATTCAGCACGTTTCGGTGTTACTCCTCACTCAATTCGATGCTGCCCGGGACAGGGTCGTAGCCCCCCGGGTGCCAGGGTCCGCATTTGCAGATCCGGGCCGCCGCCAGCATCCCACCACGTAGAGCGCCGTGCCGAGACACGGCTTCGAGCCCATACGCGCTGCATACCGGCAGAAAACGACAGGTCCCGCCCATTTTAAGGGGTGAGAGGTATTTTTGGTAGCCGCGAATCAGCCCGACCAGCGCTTTGGCGGCCGGTCCGCGGGCGGCGGGAATTTCGCCGCCGGCGAAGTTGTAGTACGCCATCAGCGGTTCAGCGCTTTGGTGATGGCGCGTTCCATGTCGCGCGCGAGGTCATCACTGGTTGCGGTGGCTGATTTCGGCAGGGCGCGAATGACGACGTCGTAATTGCGCGGCAGCTTATCGACGACCCCACGTTGCACCACCACATGCCTCAACCTCCGCGACACCGCATGGCGGGTCACGGCGTTGCCGACCTGCTTAGACACCACAAGCCCGAAACGTGGGCCACCTGTGATGACCTCGTCCGGGCGTGGGTAGACATGGACCATTAATGTGCGAGACCCCGCGCGCACTCCCTGCTTCATCGCCGTTTTGAAGTCGGCGGATGAAGTGAGTTTGTGCGGGCGGGGTAGCACGATGGTTGCGTAAGACTACGCGGAAAGGTTCGCGCGGCCCTTCTTGCGGCGCGCGGAAACGATTGCGCGGCCGGCGCGGGTCTGCATGCGAGCGCGGAAGCCGTGCTTGCGTGCGCGGCGACGGTTATTCGGCTGGAAAGTCCGCTTAGACACGGTGGACTCCTTGTGCGGTCATGAACGGCCGACGGCTCGTGAAAGCCTCCCGGGGTAGTGGCCGTTCCAAAATTGAAACGAGTGCGTCGAGATTGCGGTTCGGCACCAGTGGATTGGTGCGCAGTCGCGTGCAGCGCCTTCGCCGGCTCGCCTTGTAAAGCGGCCCGGTGCCCGGCGGGGGCGGTGCTCTCGTGAAGCACGCCAGGGGTAACTGGCGTGAAGACGGGGTTAAGACTACGCGAGATTTGCGCCCGCGGCCAAATCAACACTCCGGGTTTCCTATCTCTCCCGAACGGGTGCCCCCGTAATTACAAGCTTGTGTTTTTTCGCAGGTCGGGCAACGAATCGCCGAAGTTTCCTGCAGGGTAACTGTGAATAGGGGGACACATGTTCGACAACAGAAGTTGTCCACAGTTTGGTGAATGACAAAACGTTAGACACTGCGAGGTCGGGCGGGGTAACAATGTTTCAACACCACAATCACACAGGCTGTTCATGCACAGCCCTGTGGATAACTGTGAAGTAATGGTTGAGACTTTCCCGGTTCGGCGGTCATTTCCGCAGGGCAGGTCAGGTTTCTGTAATTCACACAGTTATCCACAGAGGAAAATGCACCTGTGGACAACTCCCGAATGCGAAGCTGTCCACACCTGTGGATAACATTGTGGATCGGCAGGTGAGAGCCAAGCCGATCATCCTCAGCGCTTGTGGATCAAGCGGTGAATTTGGAATTACAGGAAATTGACAGACTGGAGCGGACCTTGGCGGATCAACACCTCGAGGATCTTTGGCGTGGCATCGTCGACGAACTCCTCAGACTCTCCGAGCAACCCTCGTCCACGGTCCCCACACTCACCCCGCAGCAGCGCGCCTACCTGCGGCTCATGAAGCCAGTCGTGCTTGTCGACGGCTACGCCCTCCTCTCCGCACCACACCAAGCCGCCAAAAACGTGGTCGAAGACTCCCTTTCCCCGCACATCACCGCGCTGCTGACCTCCCACACCGGACTGCCCTACAACCTGGCCGTTTCCGTCGCCGCACCCGAGCCCGAGCCTGAACCACAGCCGGAACCCGAACCGGTGCAGCCGCCCACGCCGCCGGTCCAGCAGCACTCCTGGGGCCAATCCCAAACCGTGGCGGGGGAGTACGAAGCAGAACAACCCGCCGCCGGCGAACAAATCCCAATGGGCCTCGATGAGCTGGCGCGGATGCATGCCGCTCAGGTTGAGGGGCGTCGTCGAGAAGCAGCTGCTCATCCAACAGTGGACCGCCGCATCCCGCGCGAAAAGCCAGCTCACGACCCCGACCGCGAAGCCAGCCTCAACCCGAAATACACCTTTGAAAACTTCGTCATCGGCTCCTCAAACCGCTTCGCCAACGGCGCCGCCGTCGCCGTCGCCGAAAACCCCGCCAAGGCCTACAACCCCCTCTTCATCTGGGGCGGCTCCGGCCTCGGCAAAACCCACCTGCTGCACGCCGCCGGCAACTACGCGCGCGTCCTACAGCCAGGGCTGCGTATTAAATATGTGTCGTCCGAGGAATTCACCAACGACTACATCAACTCCGTGCGCGACGACCGCCAAGAATCCTTCAAACGGCGCTACCGCAACCTCGACATTCTGATGGTCGACGACATCCAATTCCTCGAAGGCAAAGAAGGCACCCAGGAAGAGTTCTTCCACACCTTCAACGCCCTCCACCAGGCAAACAAGCAGATCATCCTGTCGTCCGACCGCCCGCCGAAGCAACTGACCACGCTGGAAGATCGCCTGCGGACCCGCTTCGAAGGCGGCCTGATCACCGACGTTCAGCCACCAGACCTAGAAACCCGCATCGCCATTCTGATGAAGAAGGCTGCCGCCGACGGCACCCAAGTCGACCACGCCGTGCTCGAACTCATCGCGTCGCAGTTTGAGTCGTCGATCCGCGAACTCGAAGGCGCGTTAATCCGCGTCTCCGCCTACTCTTCGCTGATCAACGAGCCAATCACCATGGAAGTTGCGCAGGTAGCACTGCGCGACATTCTTCCCGACGAAGGCGACGTGAACATCAACGCCGCCACCATCAAAGAAGCCGCCGCGGAATACTTTGAAGTCACCATGGAGCAGCTCGTCGGCGCAGGTAAAACCCGTCAGGTAGCGCACGCCCGCCAGATCGCCATGTACCTCTGCCGCGAACTCACCGACCTGTCACTGCCCAAGATCGGCGACGAGTTCGGCGGCAAAGACCACACCACCGTCATGTATGCCGACCGCAAGATCCGCAAGGAAATGACAGAAAACCGTGGCACCTACGACGAGATCCAGGAGCTCACGCAACTGGTGAAGAACCGGGCCCGCGCGCGGTAGGCGGTTGAGTTCATAGGGGAGTCCACTTCGGTGGGCTCCCTTTTTTGTGGTTGTCGCGCCTCCCGCACGGCGTTTCCTGACAAACTTCACAAAATTTGTCAGGGTTCATTTCTGACCAGCAGCGATGCCGACGGCTGACAGATTCTGGCGGAATGTGTCAGCCAGGGAGCCTCAACAACACACCAAAACCACGCCAAACCCCACCCAACCTAGATCTATCCACAGACCTATCCACACCTGTGTAATTACACCGTTGTAATTAGGCGATCTTGGTCACAAAACGCCTTTGACCGGCTGGGGAGCGAGATGTGTACAAACGGTGGATAGCTCGGGACAGATTGTGTAATTCCAAAAAGCGCAGAAATCTATCCACAGGCAAGGGCAGTTATCCACAAGTTATCCACACCCTGAATCACAAGACGGATCGCCGAGATGACCGGCGCAGATAAGGTGTAATCCACAGATTCCCCAGGACTTACTGTTGTTCCCATCTATTTACTTGTAATTCTTCTAAGAGAAAGAGACGGTGTGCAGAACTCGCCGGGGCTTCGTCGATAGGCGTCGAGAGGCAAAGAGCGAATGACAAAACTGGCACCCGGAAATGGCGTGTGTCGGGGTGCCCGCCTAGAGTGGTTGCGTAATTACATCCGGCCCCTACCCACGTGCAAGGAGTCTGCGCCGCCATGGTTGACATCAACGGTGACAACAACGTGTCGTTCCGCGTCGAACGGGACGACCTTTCTGACGCCGCGGCGTGGGTTGCACGCAGTTTGCCGACGAAGAACACGCAGCCGGTGCTTCGCGCGGTGGTGATCACTGCGGATGACAATGGTTTGGAATTCGCGGGCTTTGACTACGAGGTGTCCACGCGTGTGCGTATCGGCGCCGAGGTGTCTAACCCGGGTCGCGTCGCTGTTGCAGGCAAGCTTCTGGCGGACATTGTGGCGAACATGCCGAACAAGCCGGTTGAGGTGACCACGGATGGTCAGAAGCTGGTGCTGCAGGGTGCTGCGGCACGCTTTGAGCTGCCGATTATGTCCTTGGATGATTACCCGCAGTTGCCTCACTTGCCGCAGGTCACGGGTAGCATTTCGCCGGCGTCGCTCACGGGTGCTGTCACGCAGGTCGCTGCGGCGGCGGGCCGCGATGACACGCTGCCGATGCTCACGGGTATTCACGTGGAGATCGACGGCGAGAGTGTCACCCTTACCGCCACGGACCGTTTCCGTCTGGCGCAGCGTCACCTGACGTGGGAGCCGGCGAGCGCGAACGTGAAGGCGGATCTGCTGGTTCCGGCGAAGACGCTGTTGGATAACGCTCGTACGCTGGACACGAGTATCGACGAGCCGGTGGAGATCGCTGTCGGTTCCGAGGACAACATTGGCGGCGAGGGCCTGTTTGGCCTGCACACCGGAAACCGCGAAACCACAACTCGCATGTTGGATGCGGAGTTCCCGAATGTGGAGCCGCTGTTGCCGAAGGAGCACACGTCGATCGCGTCGGTTGAGGTTGCGCCGCTGATGGAGTCGATCCGTCGTGTCAGCCTGGTCGCGGACCGCAACGCGCAGCTGCGTCTGCACTTCAAGGAAGGCCAGGTCACGCTGTTTTCCTCCGGCGCGGATTCGGGTGCGGCTGAGGAGACCATCGACGCTGCTTTCACCGGTGCCGACGAACTGCTCATCGCCTTCAACGCCGGCTACCTGCGCGAGGGCCTGTCGGTGATTGGCACGAACCGCGTGGTGTTCGGCTTCACGGAGCCGTCGCGTCCGGCGATCATGATCCCGGAGCCGGAGGAGCTGCCGGAGGCGGACGAGAACGGCACGTTCCCCACCCCGGATACGTACTTCACGTACCTGCTGATGCCGGTTCGCCTGCCGGGCTAGTCGCGGGCGGTCTGTATGCACGTCCGCGAGCTTGATCTGCGTGATTTCCGCTCGTGGCCCGAGTTGAATCTCAAGCTCGAGCCGGGGGTGACGGTGATCGCCGGGCGCAACGGCCATGGCAAGACCAACATTGTGGAGGCTGTGCATTACACGTCCACGTTGTCGAGCCATCGCGTATCGACGGACGCACCCCTCGTAGCCAGCAACAAACCGAACGCGCGCGTCTCGGTCACCACGGTCAACGACAGCCGGGAACTCACAACACACCTGCTGATCAAGCCACATGGGGCGAACCAGGCGCAGATCAACCGCACGAAACTGAAGTCCGCCCGGGAGATCCTGGGCGTGTTGAGCACGGTGATGTTTTCACCGGAGGACCTGCGGCTGATCAATGGTGAGCCGGCGGAGCGGCGTCGCTTCCTGGACGACCTGGCGGCGCTGCGCACGCCGCGTCTTGGCGGGGCCCGCGCGGATTATGAGCGGGTGCTGCGCCAACGAAACGCACTGCTCAAGCACTCAAACATGGCGCTTCGCAGGGGCTATGGTGACGACGACGGCGCCAGCGCCTTGAGCACCCTCGACGTGTGGGACGGCCAGCTTGCACATTTTGGGGCGCAGGTGGTGGCGGGGCGGCATGGGCTCGTCGATACGCTTGGGCCCCTGATCGCGGAGGCGTACCACTCGGTGGCGCCGGAGTCGCGGCCGGCGTCGGTGGAATACCGCTCTACGCTGGACAAAGCTGTCACGGAGCTCGCCGGCGGGCCCTCGCGGGACCCTGCCGTGTTTGAGGCGGCGATGCTCACGGAGTTGGGGCGGCGCCGCAAGGAGGAGATCGACCGGGGCATCACGCTGGTCGGCCCGCACCGCGACGACCTGGCGCTCATGCTCGGCGACAACCCTGCGAAAGGTTACGCCTCGCACGGGGAGACCTGGTCGTATGCGTTGTCACTGCACCTGGCCGAATACCAATTGTTGTCCAGCGACGGCAAGGATCCGGTGCTGATTCTCGACGACGTCTTCGCCGAACTCGACGCCAAACGCCGCGAGCGCCTCGTTCACGTGGCGGAAGAGACCGAGCAGGTCCTGATCACCGCCGCGGTTGGCGACGATCTGCCCGGCAACCTCGACGACGCCGTCACCGCCCGCTACGCCGTGACCATGGAGGATGGGGTGAGTTCGATTGAGCGATCTCATTAAAACCCCCTTCGACAACCTGCGCGCCACCGCCCGCAAACGCGGCGGCCGCCTGCCGGACCTCTCCCGGCAGGGCAGAAGTGTGATTCCAAGGCGCAACAAGCCAACGCTTATCGACGACCACCGCACCATCACGGTGCCGGGGTTGGACTTGCCGGAAGGGGGTCGTCGACAAGCAGATGTTCGGGGGATTCCCACCGGCCTGGACGGACGCGCGCTGCCGAGGAGTTACAAAGTCTCCTCTTTTGCCAACCTGCTGGGCAAAGAAGTGCGCAAACGCGACTGGACCGAAAAGATGGCGCATGGCTGGGTGATGGGGCACTGGGAGGACCTGGTCGGGGAGAAGATCGCACAGCACACGCACGTGGAGATGATCAAGGGCGACGAAGTGCACGTGAGTTGTGATTCCACCGCGTGGGCGACCCAGATGAAGTACATGCAGCGCGAAGTGCTGCGCGCCATCGCCGAGAAAGTCGGGCCGGACGTGGTGACCAAACTGCACATCTACGGACCGAAGACGAAAAGTTGGCGCTACGGGCCGCTGCACGTCAAAGGCCGCGGCCCGCGGGACACCTACGGGTAGGGATTACTGATTTGAATGTCAATACCCTCACGCAGTTAGAGCTTGCGTTGGGGAAAAGTGTCGCTTATTGTTTTCCATGTAAGCCCCGCAGATTGAGCCAGTAACGGCGAAGGTTCTGAGTTTTCAGGACGCTCGGGGCATTTGAAATCTCTGGGGGTGGAAATGAATTTCAGCGATCTGAATATGAATCTCATCGCTTCTTCGCCGAGAATGTCAACGTTTCGGGATTATGTTTTAACGCCAGGAAAGAATGGACAGGAAGCGCCAGTTGATCGCTTACCAAGGGCGGAACAACACCTCGAACTTTCTGAAAGAATTAACCGGGCTGCAAGTCGACTGTATTTCTGGGACTCACAAATCGCGGGGTCTTTTTGGCCCGCAGTGGCGCTGGTGGAGGTTCTCGTCCGCAACGCTATGAACGACGAACTGTGCGACTACTTCGATATAGACCACGAAGACGGTTGGCATACGTTAGTGATGAATGGAGAAGACTCCATATCGTCTTCCGAAGAAGGGAATCAGCTCAAGAGCAAGTACATCCTTCTGACGCGAAAAGACTACCGTGCATTTGAACAGAAACTGAGTGAGATTAAACGGAAGCGTCCCAGTTCTGCTATTTCGGGGGACTATTTTGTAGGAAAAGTTTCTCTAGGAATGTGGCTTAGCTTGTTGAATAACGGAGACTCGGGTCCAGGGCGCGGCTATCTCAACTACGAACAGACGCTATGGGAGCCGTGTTTGGTTGAGGCTTTTCCGAACTATCAAGGCAAGCGTTCCCAGCTGAGGAACGAATTAAACCAGTTTGCCAAGTTACGGAACCGGATCGCTCATCATGAACATCTTCTCGGACGGCACAACTTTAATAGTGATGCGGATAACCTCGTTAGTATCGCGAGCTATATCGACGAGGACGTTGCGGAGGTTATCCGACAAAACAACCGCTTTCGTTCTGTGATCGCCCAGCAACAAGATTTCCTTGACGGATTGACTGTCCTTTAAAACCCGAAAACGTGAAATTGGGGCGTGAAACGCCCGCTCGCGGGTTGGACGAGTGCCCGTTATGTCCCCCTCGGCGTGTAAGATGAAACGAGTTCAACGGGCTTAGGGCCCATATTTCACGCATGGAGGAGCGTCCCGCAGTGGCTGAACAGCAACCCCATTACGACGCGTCGTCGATTACTATTCTCGAGGGCCTTGAGGCGGTGCGTAAGCGCCCAGGTATGTACATCGGTTCCACTGGTGTGCGTGGTCTGCACCACTTGGTGTGGGAGGTCGTGGACAACTCTGTCGACGAGGCGATGGCGGGTTACGCCGACCAGGTCGATGTGACGTTGTTGGCAGATGGCGGCGTTGAGGTCGTCGATAATGGTCGCGGTATTCCGGTGGAGATGCACCCGTCTGGTGCACCGACGGTGCAGGTTGTCATGACGCAGCTGCACGCCGGCGGTAAGTTCGACTCGGATTCCTACGCGGTGTCTGGTGGTTTGCACGGTGTTGGTATTTCCGTGGTGAACGCGCTGTCGACTCGTGTTGAGGCGGACATTAAGCGCGACGGCAAGCACTGGCTGCAGAACTTCAAGATGGCTGTGCCGGACAAGCTGGAGGAGGGCGGCAACGCCCGCGGTACCGGTACGACGATTCGGTTCTGGCCGGACCCGGAGATCTTCGAGACGGTCGAGTTCAATTACGACACCATTGCGCGCCGTCTGCAGGAGATGGCGTTCCTGAACAAGGGTCTGACGATTACGCTGACGGACCAGCGCGTCACCGATGAGGAGCTCGAGCTCGAGGCGATTGCGGAAGAGGGCGACACTGCGGCGCTTATCGGCGGCGACTCGTTCGACGACAACACCGAAACCGTCGACGCGTCCGAGGTGGATAAGGACGGCGACGGCAACCCGGTTGAGGCTGGCGATGAGGTTGCGCCGGACGTCAAGAAGAAGCGCGAGAAGAAGGTTGTCTACCACTACCCAGACGGCCTGATTGACTACGTCAACTACCTGAACAAGTCGAAGACCGCCATCCACCCGACCATCGTCGGTTTCGACCAGAAGGGTGACGGCCTCGAGGCTGAGGTGGCGATGCAGTGGAACAGCTCGTTTAAGGAGTCTGTCCACACCTTTGCCAACACCATCAACACGCATGAGGGCGGTACGCACGAGGAAGGTTTCCGCGCCGCGCTGACCACGTTGATGAACCGCTACGCCCGCGAGCACAAGCTGCTCAAGGACAAGGAGCCGAATCTTACTGGCGACGACTGCCGTGAGGGCCTCGCCGCTGTCGTCTCCGTACGCGTGGCTGACCCGCAGTTCGAGGGCCAGACGAAGACGAAGCTGGGCAACACTGAAGTCAAGGGCTTTGTCCAGCGCGCCATCAACGAGAACCTGTCCGATTGGTTCGACGCGAACCCGGCTGAGGCGAAGGTCATCGTGAACAAGGCGGTGGCGTCCTCGCAGGCTCGTCAGGCGGCGCGTAAGGCGCGTGACCTGGTTCGTCGTAAGTCTGCGACGGACCTGGGTGGCCTGCCGGGCAAGCTGGCGGACTGCCGTTCCAAGGACCCTGCAAAGTCCGAACTGTTCATCGTGGAGGGTGACTCCGCAGGCGGTTCCGCAAAGGGCGGCCGCGACTCCAAGTACCAGGCGATCCTGCCGCTGCGAGGCAAGATCCTGAACGTGGAGAAGGCCCGCATGGACCGCGTGCTCAAGAACGCCGAGGTCCAGGCCATCATCACCGCCCTGGGCACGGGTATCCACGAAGAGTTCGACATTGCGAAACTGCGCTACCACAAGATCGTGCTCATGGCCGATGCTGACGTGGACGGCCAGCACATCGCCACCCTGCTGCTGACCTTGCTATTCCGCTTCATGCCGGAACTGGTGGAGAACGGCCACGTGTACCTGGCTAACCCGCCGTTGTACAAGCTCAAGTGGGGCAAGGGCGAGCCGGGCTACGCCTTCTCCGACCGCGAGCGCGACGAGCTGCTGGCGGAGGGCCTGGAGGCCGGCCGCAAGATCAACACCGATGACGGCATCCAGCGTTACAAGGGTCTGGGCGAGATGAACGCCAAGGAGCTGTGGGAGACCACCCTGGACCCGGAGACCCGCATCCTGCGCCGTGTGGAGCTCGAGGACGCGCAGCGCGCCGACGAGTTGTTCTCCATCCTGATGGGCGACGACGTCGCGGCACGCCGCAGCTTCATCACCCGCCGCGCGAAGGACGTCCGCTTCCTCGACGTCTAGGCTGTAGGCGCGTACAGCAACGCCCCGGCACTTCCCTTGGTGGAAGTGCCGGGGCGTTGGTGGTTGTGAGGTGCTGCGGGTGCTTTGCGCTACGCGTACTTTTCGACGACACGCCCCAGGTCCGGCAACGCCGGACTCACAATCTTCTTCGCCTTGCCGCGCAGCGTGGAGTAGACCTTCTTCAGCGCGCTGGGCATGGACTCGATGGCGGTATCGCCAGCCTTGAGAACGGAATCAATCACGGAGTCCTCGTTCGCGGCGAGGAACCCACCGAAGTCCTGCTGGCCGCTTGCCTTGAAGGCGTTCCAGTGCGGGTTCAGCGACTCGACGAGGTCCGGCAGGAACTTGTTCAGCCCCTTGCTCACGGCGTCTACATCAGCCTTCTTACCTGCAGCGATGGCGGACTTGAGGGCCATGCCGGTCAGGCCGGACTGGTTGGCCACGGTGGTTTCCGTCAGTTGGGTCAGGTCCTCGACGAGCTTGGACCGGGTGGAGGCGTCGAGAAGCTTGGATAGATCACTCATAGTGGGCAGTGTACTTGCCGTACGACAGGATTTTTGTTTGCGGGAAAACAAGCAGCTGTCAGGGAGCAGGGATATAGTCTTCAGTATCTTCGGCACTAATTGACAGGAAACGTTATGCCTGATTTTAAAGACCTCGCTTCTCGGCTTCCTGAGATCGCAGGTATGGTCATCGCGATTCTGACGGTTCTCGGACTCATCGGCGGATTGTCATCGGGGGAGTTGAGTTCAGAAAACCCAGGGCAGCAGAACATTACGCAACCGGACAGGGAGAGGCCCAACCCTGCGCCGCAGCCTCGGCCTTCGCAGCAGCCGCAGAAGCCTGCACCGCGTGTAACCGCTGGTATGCGCAACACCGAGGTGTACCGCCAGTCCCAGGGCTTCGAACGGCTTGTCAATCTGGGCAAGGTGGCGCCGGGCGCCAAATATACGGTGTTTGACCAGGCGGGTCGTCCTAAAGGCGAATGCAGTTTTGGGTGGATGCTGCGCCAGCAGAACACTAACCGTGTGTTCAACCTGACCGCCGGTCACTGCGGTGTGACAGGGGACCGTGCGTTTGTGATGCTTCCCAATAACCAGCTCATGTATGCGGGTCGGTTTATCTCTTCGACCGGCATGCCGAATCGGATTGGGGTCGATGCTGATTTCGCAGTCATTTTCCTTGATAACCCCAACGTGCAGATTGACCCGACCGTTCCAGGTGTTGGCCGTGTGCAGGGTGTTGCTGGTTTGCCGGCAATCGATAGGACTGAGCCGAAGCTTTGCCGTCTAGGTTGGCGCAGCGGCTTGTCGTGTGGCTACTACATCGATACTCCAAGTCCGCTGGTGTTCCGGTTCCGGAACATTTCGGACCACGGCGATTCCGGCGGCCCAGTGTGGGTTGAGGGGCCGAATGGCCGCTACGCCGCAGGTGTCCTGTCCTTCGGACCGAAGGTGAATGCTACCCAAATCGGTGCTGCCGCAATCGGCCCTGTGCTTGAGTACCTGAGTCAGTACAACTTCTATTACTGGGGCTAGAACCGGAGGTAAACGACAAGACCGCGTCCAGGAATGGACGCGGTCTTTTTGGTTGCAGTTCTTCCTCCGCAGCCCCATAAGTCACTGCAACCACAACAGTTCACAACCGTAACATACGCGGTTGCGGGGCGTTACTTAAACGACGGGGGATTTTTCTGGAATTGGTCAATCGCCTGCGTGACCTGGGACGTAATGAACTGTGCCGGGAAGATTCGGTTGCTCTCGGAGGAGCCCACGACGTGGGTGAGGTTGAACTGCTTGGCTACGTCGTCGACAGCTTGGCGCACTGGCGGCACGAAATCGACGATGGCCTGGATGGCAACCAGCGTGGTCACCAACGCGATGGTCAACGAGATCGGAGCCGAGCCGGTGTAGGAGCCCTCAAGCGGGCGCTTTTCTGGCACGTCGAGGTCCTTGTCGTAGTCCGGACGGTAGTTCGGCTTGGAGGAACCACCGGAGCTCGTAGTGGAGAGCTGTGTGACGGCGGGTTCGGCGTGAGCTCGTGCGACCGTGGTGACGACGGCAGCGGCCACGGCAATCGCAGTGGCGGCGGTGGCGATTTTCTTCATGGCAGACATGTTAAGCGCTCGGGATCGTTAGAAGGGCAATGAACCCATCTGTGTCACTGCGAACCCTGCGGCGCCGAGCAGGGCCAGGACGCCGAGCACGATGGCGATGATGCCGCCGGTGCTGGACCCCTCCTTGTCCGTACCGCCAGGAGTCGGTGCAGGCGCAGGAGCGGGTGCCGGATTGGCGGTGGACGGCTTCCCCGGCTTCGGCGCAGGCGCAGGTGCGGGCGAACCAGGACCAGGCGCATCAGAAGGCTGCGTTGCGGTCGTGGTGTTGCTGCGGATGGCGATTGGCAGGCGGGCCGTGTTTTGCGAGCCGTCCTTGTAGGTCACCACCACATTCGCCGCAATTTGCGCAACGTCCGCGTTCTTACCTGCTGTGATGGTGATGGCACCCGTGGAGGTGTCGGCCGTAAACGTGAGGTCACGGACGACCAAGTTAGTGATGCTCACTACGGCGCCGTCCGGCCAGTTGTTTGGCTTCACGGTCACGCTTTCCCCGGGAAGGAGTCTTGCGGTGGGGTAGCGCACGGTGGTCACGGATGCCTGTTCCACCTCGGGTTTGGTGAAGGTGAAGTTGGTCTCAAGGTACGTGCGCGACCCGTCGGGGAAGCGAGCGGTTACCGGCATGGTCACGGTGGTGCCGGCCCTGGTGCGCTGCGGCGGGGTCAGGTTGATTTCGCCGGTGTGGCGGTCGATCTTCACCTGCCAGCCGGCCGGGGGCGTTTGGTTGATCTCAAACGTGGTGCCTTCGGGGAAGTCGCCGACCGGTTTGGCTGTGGCGATTTCCGTGGTGGTGGCGCTCGCGGCGGGGTATTTCACGGTGAAGGTTTCGGAGTTCCACTT
Organism: Corynebacterium sp. HMSC08F01; assembly: GCF_001807545.1. Lineage (NCBI taxonomy): Bacteria > Bacillati > Actinomycetota > Actinomycetes > Mycobacteriales > Corynebacteriaceae > Corynebacterium > Corynebacterium sp. HMSC08F01. The sequence continues at coordinate 74,101 of NZ_KV789299.1, forward strand.
GCCGTCCTCGGTGACGGTGAAGGTTGCCCATCCGATGCCGACGAGGTTGTCCGGGGTGGTGACCTCGACTGGGATTTGGAAGGTCCAAGGTGCTGTCAGTGGGCGCTTTGGCTTGACGACGACAACCCCGCTGGCCTCGTCAACATCGACATCAATAAAGCGGAAGATGCTCGGGTTGAGATCGGGTCGTGCCTTGAAGGTGGTGCCTTCGGGCAGGGCGTCCGCCAACGCGGTGGAGGCTTGCTCGCTGCCGCTCATTGTCTTGTCGTGCCACTTCGGGGTGAAGGCGTTGTCGTAGATGTTGTTGAAGAAGTCCTCGATAGACGCACCGCTGCCAAGGGACTCGCTGGACTTCTTGGAGTAGGCGTAGATATCTGCACGCACGTTGCGGAACGAGCCGTCGGGGTACATCACCTTCACGCTGGCTGCGCTCTTGGAGCCTGGCTTGACCGGATCGAGCTGCGTGACAGACAGATCGCCGTTGGCGGCAGCGGTGACCTTGAAATGGTCGGGAGCGGTGACTTCGAATCGGGTGCCTTCGGGGAAGTCACCCTGCAGTTGCGCTACGGAGAGCACCGCATCGGAGCTGTCTTCGACGGTGAACGCTGGGTAGTACGACAGGGGATACTTCTTTGCCATCTCGCCGATGGTGTCGACGACGTGGATCATGATGGGGAAACTGCGTGCGCGCACGCCGTCGCTGCCGGTGATCATGAACTGGGTGCGCTGGTTCGGGATCACGTCTTCGGCGACGTGCATGGTGACCACGCCGGTGCGTGGGTTGGTGCTGAACCGGTAGCCCAGGTAGTCGTCGGAACCCTCGAAGCGCACGTTGCTGGGGATGGAGCCCTGCGGGGCGATCTCCACGGTACCGCCGGGCGTAACCTGCTTGACCGGCCAAGTCAGCCCGGACAGGAAGGCTTGTGAGGTGGCGGCGGTTGCGGGGGAGTGGGGCAGGGCAACACCGCCGCCCAACAACGCGGCGGTGGTGGCGACCGCAATTGCGGTGCGACTGAACTTCATGGCTGCCTCCAATAAGTTATAAGAACTTTTCGACTATACCCCTAGACACCTGTAATGCGAGTTTTCGGATTTATCCCGTTTATCCCGCCCAGCGCCGATACACCTCTGCGGCAACCACGGCGAATCCCTCGTTGCCAGACGACAGCGGTGCGAGCGCAGTAATAGAAGAGGACAAGGCCTCGGCTGCGGCGTCCACCGAGTCGAAGACCGGCACGCCGTGGAACCGGGAGCCTGGCACGGCAGCACATGCTGCCAGGAACCCGAAGGACGTGATGTGGCATCCGTGGAAGTCGCAGTACTCGTCGGCGATGGCCAGCAACTGCTCTGCACTCAAGCCCATCACGAGCGGGCCTGCCGGATGCGTGATTCCATGGCGGTGTAGCCGGGGATGAGGGAGCGTGCGAGGTCGGTGACGGTGGCGTCGTCAAGCAAACGCGTTGCGGAGGAGACCACCGCACGACGCGCGGCTTCCTGCTTGGAGCACCCCCATGCGGATGCGAGTAAAACGAGCGCTTTGTCTTCGTCTGCGGTCAACCGGAGCGTCATAGCCATACCACTTTGATACCACGGCGCTCCATGGTCGTGGCGGAAAAAGCCACAGAAGCCCGCTAGACTCAATCACATGGCTGATGACACCACTGGCGGCTTGGACCGCATTCAACCAATCGACATCAACGAGGAGATGCAGACCAGCTACATCGATTACGCCATGAGCGTGATCGTCGGTCGTGCACTCCCAGATGTGCGCGACGGCATGAAGCCGGTCCACCGCCGCATCATCTACGCAATGTATGACAACGGCTACCGCCCCGAGCGCTCCTACGTGAAGAGTGCAAAGCCGGTGGCAGACACCATGGGTAACTTCCACCCGCACGGTGACAGCGCTATCTACGACACCCTCGTGCGTATGGCGCAGCCGTGGGCGATGCGCTACCCGCTGGTGGATGGCCAGGGTAACTTCGGCTCGCCGGGCAACGACGGCCCAGCTGCTATGCGTTACACGGAGTGCAAGATGACTCCGCTGGCCATGGAGATGGTGCGCGACATCCGCGAAAACGCCGTCGACTTCAACCCGAACTACGACGGCAAGACCCAAGAGCCAGCCGTGCTGCCGTCCCGTGTGCCGAACCTTCTGATGAACGGCTCCAACGGCATCGCCGTGGGTATGGCCACCAACATCCCGCCGCACAACCTCAACGAGCTGGCGGCCGCGATCCAGTGGATCCTGGACAACCACGACGCGGACGAGCAGACCACGCTCGACGCCGTCATGGAGCGCGTGAAGGGCCCGGACTTCCCAACTGCCGGCCTCATCGTGGGCGATCAGGGTATTAAGGACGCCTACACCACCGGCCGCGGCTCCATCCGCATGCGCGGTGTGACGGAAATCGAGGAGATTGGCAACCGCCAGGTCATCACGATCACCGAGCTGCCGTACCAGGTCAACCCGGATAACTTCATCCATAATATTGCGGAGCAGGTCACCAACGGCAAGATGGTGGGCATCTCCAAGATCGAGGACGAGTCCTCCGACCGTGTGGGCATGCGCATCGTGGTCACCCTCAAGCGCGACGCTGTGCCGCGTGTGGTGCTGAACAACCTGTACAAGCACTCCCAGCTGGAGACGAACTTCTCCGCCAACATGCTGTCCATCGTCGACGGTGTGCCGCGCACCCTGCGCCTGGATCAGATGCTGCGTTACTACGTCAAGCACCAGATCGAAGTCATCGTCCGCCGTACCCAGTACCGCCTGGACGAGGCCGAGAAGCGCGCCCACATCCTGCGTGGTTTGGTCAAGGCGCTGGATGCGTTGGATGAGGTCATTGCCCTGATCCGCAACTCGCCGACTGTCGACGACGCCCGCCAGGGCCTGATGAAACTTCTCGATGTCGACGAGATCCAGGCCAACGAAATCCTGGCCATGCAGCTGCGCCGCCTGGCAGCGCTGGAGCGTCAGAAGATTGTCGACGACCTTGCCGCCATCGAGGAACAAATCGCCGACTACAAGGACATCTTGGCCAAGCCGGAGCGTCAGCGTCAGATTGTTGGCGAGGAGCTGGGTGAGATCGTCGACAAGTATGGCGACGAGCGCCGCACCCAGATCGTCGCCGCAACCGGCGATGTGACCGAAGAGGACCTCATCGCCCGCGAGAACGTCGTGGTCACAATCACCTCCACGGGCTACGCCAAGCGCACCAAGGTCGACGCCTACAAGTCCCAGAAGCGCGGCGGCAAGGGCGTACGTGGCGCTGAGCTCAAGCAGGACGACGTGGTGAAGAACTTCTTCATCTGCTCCACCCACGACTGGATCCTGTTCTTCACCAACTTCGGCCGCGTCTACCGCCTCAAGGCCTACGAACTGCCGGAAGCAGGCCGCACGGCCCGCGGCCAGCACGTGGCTAACCTGCTGGAGTTCCAGCCGGAAGAGAAGATCGCCCAGGTCATCCAGATCCAGTCCTACGAGGACGCCCCCTACCTGGTCCTGGCCACCCGCGATGGTCGTGTGAAGAAGTCGCGCCTGACCGACTACGAATCCGCACGTTCCTCCGGCCTGATCGCCCTGAACCTCAACGAAGGCGACGCCCTCATCGGCGCGTCCCTCGTTGGTGAGGACGACGACATCCTGCTCGTCTCCGAACAGGGCCAGGCGATCCGCTTCTCCGCCGACGACGAGCAGCTGCGCCCGATGGGCCGCGCAACCGCCGGCGTGAAGGGCATGCGCTTCCGTGGCGACGACCAACTGCTCGCCATGACCGTCGTCCAAGACGGCCAGTTCCTGCTCGTGGCCACCTCCGGCGGCTACGGCAAGCGCACCGCCATCGAGGAGTACAACACCCAGGGCCGCGGCGGCATGGGTGTGATGACCTTCAAGTACACCCCGAAGCGCGGCAAGCTCATCGGCGCCCTGGCCGTGACCGAGGAGGACCAGATCTTCGCCATCACCTCCGCGGGTGGCGTGATCCGTACTGAGGTCAACCAGATCCGCCCGTCGTCACGCGCAACCATGGGCGTGCGCCTGGTGGACCTCAACGACGGCGTGGACCTGCTCGCCATCGACCGCAACGTCGAAGACGAGGGCGAAGAGGAAGCCACTGCCGTGGCAACCGGCCAGAAGACCCTCGACGATGCGAAGGAGTAGCCCATGGCCGCTCGCAAAGTGACAATCCGGAACGTCAGCGCCGGATCCGTCTTTAAGGTTGCGACGCTGCTTGCCTTGTTCGGGTTCATCGCCTGGATGCTCGCCGCAGTGCTGGTGTACCTCGCGCTGGACCGCGCCGGGGTGGTCGAGTCCATCAACTCGCTCATCGGCGGCGTGGGCGGCGACCAGGTCGTGGACATGAAACTCGCCATGATGGCCGCGGCCCTATTCGGCCTGGCCGGCGTGGTGTTCATGTCCATCATGGCGCCACTGACCGCGATCATGTACAACGCCGTCGCGGACCTCGTCGGTGGTGTGCGCTACACCATGTCTAACAGGGCAAAATAGCGCTTATCGACGACACCAAAACGCGTCCCGGGTCGTACCTCCCGGGGCGCGTTAAGTCTTTTCTGTGCTGGCCTGCGCTGGGTTAGAACCCCAGGCCCGGCATCATGTTCATCACCGCGAAGCCGATGCCGATCAAGGCCAGGATTGCCACGATCGGGGCGACGATCGCCGCGACGTTGACGTCCTTCTCAACAACCGGAGCCGGCTTGTCCTTCTGCTCAGCCTGCTGCTCGTGCTCGGCTGGCTTTTCGGCGGGCTTCTCCGGCTGGTTCTCAGCGGGCTTCTCGGCCTCAGGTGCTGGCTGCTCTGCTGGCTTCTCCTCCTCAGGCTGCTCCTTCGGAGCCGGGTCGTTAACTGCCCCTTCCTGCGACGGAGCCGAGGCAACACCACGGGCACCGATGCGCCAAGCGTTGATGGCCAGTGCTTCCCAGTCCGCCGGAACCTCGCGCACACCGAACGGGGTGTCGAGCAGGTATGGCTTCTCCGAGTAGTTGAAGTAGTCGAACTGGTAGTCGTAGTTCATCACCGACTTGTAGGCCGAGGTATCCAGACGCATGCCCTGGATGTCCTTGACCACCGCGTGCGCACCCTGGTGGCGCAGGCCGAGGGTGTGGCCTAGCTCGTGCAGGATGGTGTTGCGCAGCATCTCTTCCGAGTTCATGAAGCGGTGGTTAGCCACGAAGAACGAGGTGTCGTTGACCAGCGAGGCGCCGGACGACAGGTTGTAGGCGTCGATCTGGTCGCCGATAACACCGATGCGGAAGATGTTCTGGCGCTCACCGAGCATCTCGTCGATGTTGTTCAGCAGCTTCGAACCCTGGCTTTCGTTCTCGAAGTAGTTCTTGACGTACTTCAGGGTCTCACCGCCGCGAGCCTCGTAGCCGGGGATGTTGTTGAAGGTTTCGCCGGCGTCGACGTGGAGGTTGATGCCGTGGTCGTCGAAAAGATCAACCATTTCCTGCAGGGACTCGGCCTTCACGCCGTATTCCTTGGTGTTGGCGTTGGCGCAAGCCTCGGAAGGCTCGACGTCGCAGCCGAGGGTCTTGTACTCGGACTCCATCCAGTTGAGCTGGAGGAACAGGTCCGGGCGGCTCGGGTCCGCACCGTAAGCAGGCAGGTTAAGCACGGTGCCGTCCTCGAGGACAACGCCGTTGCGCTCCCAGATGTCGGGGATGCCGTCGCCGTCGGAGTCGATGAGCTCCGCGGAGATCGCTTGATTATCGACGACAACGTCAGCAGGCTCTGCAGCCTTAGCCGGAACAACTCCACCGAAGGCGACGGTGGCGGCGAGGGCTGCTGCGAGACCGGTACGAAGTGCTGCGCGCATTTTCCTGCTCCTTACTTATCTGCGGTGTTTGCGGTAAACACCGCATTTCCTTTGCTGCCCTCGAGTTTATGCACCAAGTATGCGCTGGTAAACCCGCCGAATTTTCGGCCCTTTCGAGGCCGGATTGTTCAACGTTTATTTTGGATTGTTCAACGTTTTCACCCCGTTTATCGTGCGGATTGTTCATCAATCCGAGCTAATTTTAGGGCTGTCGCGCCGGGTTGTTGAACGATCTTTTGCGCTCCGGTTCGGTTCGTTCAACAATCCGGAGCAGCAGCATACTATGCGTTGATTTGCATACGGATGGGTATACAACTTGGGATCTGGCCCTCACCAGGAGTTTTGCCTGTCACGCTCGTATAAAAACAGGTTTTGGCGCCGTCTTGGGGCGCTGCTGCATGGCGAAAAGGCCAGGTTGGGCGGATTGTTCACCAATTTGCGCAGGCCTCCTACCCCCGAAAAATACCCCCGTTCCGCGAGGGTGTCGTTGAGGTGTCGTTGAGGTGCGGTTGTTGTGCCCTGATCGTCTAGCTCCCGTTCCGACGAACCAGACGATCACGCTGATACTGAAAACCACCGCCAACATCACCTGGGGATATGTGGAGGGTGCAGGCGGGTCGTCTAGTAGCAATGCACAACGAGCTAGACGATAAGCATAAAAACCCGCAACAACCTGGCGATTTGGCGGTTATAGCAGTGCTCTGTAATATTCCTATTCGTTCCCAGGGCCTATAGCTCAGTCGGTTAGAGCGCATCGCTGATAACGATGAGGTCGCAAGTTCGATTCTTGCTAGGCCCACAGCCCGAAAAGGGCACGGGGCATTAGCTCAGTTGGTAGAGCACCTGCTTTGCAAGCAGGATGTCAGGAGTTCGATTCTCCTATGCTCCACAGGAACACAAAGGCCAGGTCCTCCCGGGGACCTGGCCTTTGGCGTTGGTGGTCACCAGGGGCCCAGGCAGCGGTTGCTGCGCGGTAAGCTCCCGGAAAAGTCTGCAAATAGAAAGCGCCTGCGTGAACTCTTACCTTTCCCGTTACGACACGATGGCGGATCGTGCGGCTGCTCAGGTGATTGCGCAGTATTCGACGAGTTTTTCGTTGGCTACGAAGGTGTTGGCGCCGGGGGTGCGCCGCGATATTCGTAATTTCTACGCGGTGGTGCGTATCGCAGATGAGATCGTCGACGGTGCCGCGCAGCAGGCCTACGCAGACCCCGAGACCCTGCTTAACGCCTACGAGGAGCAGGTACTCCAGGCCCCTAACCAGCGCTTTCACACGGATCCGGTGTTGCACGCGTGGGCGAATACGTATCGGCGTTGTCGCCTCAACGCGGAGCACCTCGAGGCGTTTTTCGCGTCGATGCGCGCGGACCTCAACCCGCACGCTTTTTCCCCGGCGGAGTTGGAGACCTATATATATGGGTCGGCCGAGGTGATTGGCTTGATGTGTTTGGACATTTTCTTCCCAGAGCGCCAGACACCCCATCCGGAGAAACTTCAGCGTGGCGCCCGCGCGCTTGGTGCGGCGTTCCAGCGCATCAACTTCCTGCGCGATTTCGGGGAGGATCAGGGCAGTCTCGGGCGGGCGTACTTTGGGCGCATGCTTGACGACGACACCAAGCACGCCATCACCACCACCATCCACACCGAACTTGACCAGGCCTTAGAGACGATCCCGTTGCTGCCTCGCGGGGTGCGTGGGGGAGTGGCGGCCGCGGAGGCGCTGTTTCGTGAACTCACGGAGATCGCGGAGCGCACCCCGGCCGCGCAGTTGACCCAGCAGCGCATCAGTGTGCCGCAGCGCCGCAAGGTTGCGCTGACGGCGAAGGCGATTGCGAGGACAGGGCTATGACAACTGCGGTGGTGATCGGCGCAGGTGCGGCCGGTTTGGCTACCTCGGCGCTGCTGGCGCGGGAGGGTTACGAGGTCACGGTGGTCGAGCGCCTCGGCTCGCATGGCGGCCGCGCCGGCAACGAAACCGTCCAAGGTTTCCGTTTCGACACCGGCCCGAGCTGGTACCTCATGCCGGATGCCTTCGACCACTTCTTCGCACTGTTTGGCAAGCGCACCGAGGACGTGCTGGATCTCAAGCCGCTCACGCCTGCCTACCGTCTCTTCCCCGAGAACCACGACCCGATCGATGTGGAGTCGGGCCGCGACAACGCGATCCGGCTTTTCAACAGCATCGAGCCCGGCGCCGGCGCCCAACTGGCCAGTTACCTCGACCGCGCCGCCGAGACCTACGACTTGGCGCTGCGCTACTTCCTCTACACCACCTTTTCCACGCTGAAGCCCTTTGCCAAGATCCGCGGCCAGTACGGCAAGTTGCTGCGTTACCTGGTCGAGCCGCTGGATCGCTTCGTCGCAGGCCAGTTCAAGGACATGCGCCTGCGCCAGATGCTGACGTACCCTGCGGTGTTTTTGTCGTCGCATCCCGCGCGCACGCCGTCGATGTACCACCTGATGAGCCACACGGACCTCACCCAGGGCGTGCTGTATCCGCAGGGTGGGTTCGCGGCGGTGATGGACGCGCTGTACGAGTTGGCGCTCGAGCAGGGCGTGCAGTTCCGATTCGGCGCGGACGTTGCCTCCATCACGTACGGCGGTGGGCGTGCCACGGGCATTTCGCTTATCGACGACACCCTCATCCCCGCCGACCTCACCATCTCGTGTGCCGACTTGCACCACACCGAAACCCGGCTGCTGCCGCCGAAGCTGCGCACGTATGACGAGTCGTGGTTCTCCCGCCGCGATCCGGGCCTGGGCACCGTGCTGGTCATGCTGGGCGTGAAGGGTGAGATCCCCGAGTTGGCCCACCATAACCTGTTGTTCAGCGAGGACTGGGACGATGACTTTGCCACCGTCTTCGAGGGCAAACCGGCTGCGCGGCCGTTGGGTGCGTCGCGGTCGATCTACGTGTCCAAGCCGAGCGCGACCGACCCCGGCGTGGCGCCCGAAGGCGACGAGAACCTGTTCGTACTCGTGCCCGTCGCCGCCGAGGAGACGATCGGCCACGGCAACATGTACCGCGATGAGGCCTCCCCGCAGGTGGACCTGATTGCCAACGCCGCCATTGCGCAGATTGAGCAGTGGTGTGGGGTTGAGGGCCTGGGCGAGAGGGTCGTCGTTAAGCAGACGCTCGGTCCTGCAGACTTCCGCGACCGCTACCACGCGTGGTCGGGTGGGGCGATCGGGCCGGCGCACACGCTGAAGCAGTCGGCGTTTTTGCGCGGCGCGAATGCTTCGAAGAAGCTGGGAGCGCTGTACTACGCCGGAGCCACGACCGTTCCTGGGGTGGGCGTGCCGATGTGCTTGATTTCCGCTGAAAATGTGCTGAAGCGCCTGCGCGGCGACAAAAGCCCAGGCCCTCTCAGCGCCTGAAATGGGATTTGTTGAACAATTGCTCGGATTGTGGTGAAAATCACCTTGTGGTTTTCTTCCTGAGTACTGTCTAAACGTCCAGTTCAGAGGGTCAGGTTTCTAAGTTTTTGGTGTTGATCTGGCGTTTTGGCTTTCTGTAGGGGGTTTCTGACTATTCTCCAAGCCGATATTGCGCTTAAATATGTAGTTATCAGTTTGGAGATCCGTGTTCAGGTGATCTCAAGGCTGCTTCGAATATCTCCTCCGAGTTGTAAGGAATGAAGCCGTTGAAGAACGCACATCTGAAGAAGCGCGCTATGGCTGCGCTCATTTCGAGCACCCTGATTGCCGGTACCGCAGTGAGTGTTGCGCCTGACGCGTTGGCACTTACCTACACCGGTTCCAGCGCACAGATCGTCGGTGCTTACCAGTCGCTCAGCGAGCAGGAACTGCGCCAGTTCTACTCTGATGGTTACAAAGACCTCCGTAACCAGCCGTTCGACGTCAACACGTTTGTCTTGCCGAACGAGGTTGCGTCGGGTTGGTGCATCGACTGGGGTATCGACAACCCTTGGAACAATGAGATCGGTGGCTACGAGGTCCGTAAGCTCACCGGTGCCTCCGGCCGTTTCGGCGATGGCCTGGGTATTAACGACGACGTACGTCTCGCAGCGATCAACGTCACCAAGTCCTTGATCAAGGACTACGAGCAGTACCAGAAGAACCCGTCTTCGAACCTCGTCTACCAGATTCAGACGAAGAACCGCATCCTCCAGGCACTGCTCTCCAACAATCTCGGCTCGCTGAACGAGATCCGTGGCTACTTCCACCAGAACCGCCTGAACAAGTACCTCTTCTCCTCCCTGACCGGCTTCGACATCATCTGGAAGCGTCAGGACGTTCAGGGCGACGGCACCCCGAACTACGTTCTGGTGAAGAACGCGAACTTCCAGACGGTGAAGGAGAACTACACCGAGGGCGAGTACGTCACCGTTCTGGTTCCGAAGAACTACAACCTCAACCTGAACCCGAAGAAGCACTGGACCTTCCAGCGCATCATCACGATCGTGCAGCCGGGCCTGCCGGGCCCGAAGCCGCCACCGCAGAAGGAAATCATCGAGGAGACGACGACGATCCCGCAGGATCCGTCGACCGTCACCACCACCGAGACGCTTCCGGCGCACAAGACCACCACGACGGTCACGGATACCCCGCGTACGGTAACCGCTACCTACACCCACCCTGAGGTGACGGTGACGGAGCGTAAGGAGCTCCCGACCGCGTACACGACGGTTCGTACGACCCGTCCGCGTCAGACGGTTACCGAAACTGTTAAGGCCACCCCGGTTGTCACGACGACGACCGAGGTCGTTGGCGGCGAGACCGTCACCAAGACGGTTACCGAGACCCCGGCTCCGAAGACTGTCACCTCCACCGTTGAGGGTGAGCCGACCACTGTCACCGAGACGATCAGCGACACCCCGGTCGTCGTGACCAAGCCGGCTACCACGGTTACCGCAACCCACTGGTCCACCCCGACGCGTACCACCGTTGTGGACGTTCCGGGTACGACGGTTACCACCACGAAGACCGAGACTCCGAAGCCGGTCACGACCACCAACACGGTCACCCTCACGGAGAACTACTACACCGAGAAGATTTACGAGTCCGTTAAGGAAATTCACGAGTACTACTACTTCGCTGGCTTTACCAAGAAGGACAAGTCCAAGGAGATCGAGCTGCCGGGTGGCATCAAGGGCTCCTGGACCTTCGAGGTCACCAAGGGCCGCGACATCGTCATCGTGGAGCGCACCGAGGATGGCAAGCTGATCATCACCCCGAAGCCGGGCTTCGAGGGCGAGGGCGACGTCGAGATCCTCATCACCGATGAGCGCGGCAACCAGTACATCTACCGCGTGAAGGTGTCCGACACCATCACGGTGAAGACCCAGACCAACGTCACGGTCAACAACTTCTTCTACACCCTCAACCCGAACGGCGAGAACCGCGTCAAGGTCATCCCGCTGAACCCGGGCGACAAGATTAAGAAGCGCGTCTACATCGATGAAAACGGTGTGGAGCACAAGGTTATGCCGGGCAGCATCGATGTTGTTAAGGACGAGCAGGGCGTGAAGGTTGAGGTCACCGACACCAACCTGCGCGGCCAGGTCGTCGTCACCACGGTCGACGAGAGCGGCAACGAGCGCGAGAACATCGTCACCATCGAGAACACCACCTCGAAGTTTGATGTTGTTCGCGAGATCCTGAGCACCTCCACGGCGATCGTGGAGCGTCGTGGCGGCACCTACAAGATCGTCGAAGGCAACGATTTGGTGGACATCAAGGTGGGTGACAACGATACCTGGGTCATCACGCCGAAGGATAAGGACCGCGAGGGCAAGGTCGTCGTTGTCTTCACCGACAAGAACGGTGTCGAATACAAGTACACGATTGACATCAAGAAGGATGTCAACTCTGGCCCGCGCATCCGTAACTACGAGATTCAGAGCAACGGCTCGGTCAACATCGAGCGAAGCATCGAGTGGGACTACAAGATCATCTCCGGCGATGTCGAGGTCACCGAAGGCCGTGGCAAGCTTGGCGACGACGGCGCCGACCATGACGTCTGGACTGTTAAGCCGCGCGATGGCTTCACGGGTGAGGCGATCATCCACATCGTCGACAAGAAGACCGGCACCCTGATCGGTGTTTGGAAGATCCAGGTCAACCCTGCTCAGGACTCTGATGGCTTCGACTTCAAGGAGCTTGAGCCTCGCAACATCGTCGACCGCGCGGTTGTGGATCTCACCCTGGGCTACAACGAAGTAAATAGCGATGGACGGGTTTCGAACCGCTTCACCTTCGATGTTGACCAGAAGTTCGACTCCTTCGACAAGATGCTCGAGCACTACAAGAAGGAATACGACGGCATCATCGACTTCGAGAAGTCGAAGATTACCGAGGACGGCCACTGGAAGCTTGTGTTCCTGCCGGGCGCAAAGGGCCAGGTCCAGGTTCTCGAGACCGCGCTCAACTTCAAGGACGACGCCAACGGCAAGTACGAGAAGATCACCAAGTTCACCTACAACGTCTCCCCGGCTCCGGTCCGCAACCTCGAATACGATGTCACTTCCGACAACGTGCTCGAGCTGGAAGGCACGAACCTTCGTGTTGTCGAGGACAACAAGGACGAGGCCAAGAAGCTCGTTGTTGACGAGAACTCGCTGCCGACCGGTGATACCAAGTCGGTGAAGATCGAGTTCAACCGCAACGCCGACGGCAAGATCGTTCTGGAGAACCTCACGGACGAGGGCTTCGTCTTCGAGCGCTACACCATCAACGTCACCCCGGGCCGCGACGCTAAGGTCAAGCCGCTCGAGCGTGAGATGGCTTGGAACGCAACCGCACGCATTCCGGGCGCGAAGGATGACGAGCCTGTCATCACCGAGGGCAAGGACCTTGTCAAGATCGAGCGCGATGAGAAGAACGACCAGTTCATCATCACGGGTATGCCAGACAAGACTGGCCTGGCCAAGATCCAGGTGAAGGACGCCCGTGGCGTTTGGGCCGAGTACCACCTGAACATGGTCGCTCCGAAGTCGGGCGAGTCCACCTACACCGTCTCCACGAACTCCGAGTTCCGTGCGACCCTTGTCAACGGCAAGAACAGCTTCCTGCTCGTTGAGGGCGGCGAGTTCTTCCAGGAGCCGAAGACCACCGATGGCGAGTGGATCCTAAAGCCGAAGGCTGACGCCGCAGGCAAGACTGGCGTCGTTGAAGAGCGCGACTCCAACGGTTCTGTGCTGAACCGCTACACGGTGAACGTCGTCCAGGGCCGCGTCTCTACCAACCGTCAGCAGCGTTCGGTGATCCCGGTTACCGGCTACACCGACATCCCGCCGATGAAGAATGGCGGTAAGTTCTTCATCACCTCGGGCAGCGAGTACGTGACCACCAGCACGGTGGACGGCAACTTCCGCGTCACTGCGAAGCCGGATACCGTCGGCCAGGTCATCCGCGTTGAAGAGCGTGACGGCGAAGGCACCGTTCTGCGCACGATCCTGCTGGACATTGTTCCGGTGGACACTGCAGACTCTGGTGTGCTGGTCTCCAACGGCAAGTCCACTGGTACGAACAAGGATCTGCCGGAGATCAAATACACGAACAACCCGACCACCGGCACGATCACCATCACCCTGCCGGATGGCGTGAAGAGCTTCGTTCCGGTTGAGAACGGCGGCAAGGTCAAGAGCGTCAAGGAAAAGGACGGCAAGGTCGTTGTCGAGACCGATCTGGGCGCACCTGGCGACAGCCTGAAGTACGTTCTGGTTGACAAGAACGGCAACCAGTCCTACGTCCGTAACCTGAAGCTCAATGTCAAGGTGACGGGTGAGACGAACAACCAGACCACCAAGGGCTCCTCTGAGCTCGACGGCAAGTGCATCGCCGGCATCGTCGGCATGACCGCGCCGCTGCTGCTGGCTATCCCGCTGGGTATCCTGTCGCAGGTTCAGATTCCGGGCCTAGAGGGCATCTCCGCCCAGGTCAACGCCGCGATCCGTCAAGCGAACGACCAGATCCAGCGCGGTCTGGGCATCCACGACGATGACCGTGCACGTCGCGCGGCTGGCATCCAGGGTGCGTTCGCTATCGAGAACCCGCAGATGATCGGCCTCGCAGCCGGCGCTCTGGGTGCGATCACCCTCGGCCTCCTGGCAGTCGACGGCGTCATGCGCGCATGTGGTGCAGGTGAGTACACCTCCTCCTACATGGTGGGCAAGGCGACCGGCAACGAGACCCTGATGAAGGGCTCCTCCGACAAGATGCCGGAGTCCAAGGACAAGGGCACCGAAGAGAACAAGCCCGCTGAGGACAAGTAAACCCGCAGTGAGCTAACCCGCTAGGCGAAAGCCCGGCGGGTTTTCTCTTGCGCATTTACTTTGCGACGACCCCACGAACCACCCGGTCCAGCCACCCCAACGCATAGTCATAACCCGTCTGACCGCCCACCTTGAACCCACCGGGGATGTCGGTGAAGCCCAACTTGTAATACGACATGTGCCGCGGCCCGAAATCGCCAGCACGCTGCGCCGACGACACCAGCACTGCGTTCTGGGGATCCTCGTAAGCGGCGCGTAGGCCGGTCACATCCAGCACCTGCCCGCACAACGCCGTCACGGTGCTATGCGCCCAGGCCTGGCGGCCCTCGGTGCCGGTTGGGGTGCGGGGGATCACGCCGAGGCGATGCAGCTGCCAACTGAACTGCTCCACGGCATGGACGGTGCGAAACACTTCGAGGGTGAGATCGAGCCAGGCGGTGGTGTCGTCGTCAAGCAATTGCGCCGCCTGATCGCGCAGAGGCTCAAGCGCCTGGAACAACCACGGCCAGGTCACGCCCTCCTTGGCCAACTCCGGCAGTGCGGCGAGCAGCGCGATGGCGGCTTGTTCGGCTGGGGGAGTGGTGCTGGTGCGCGCCGCGTGCTGCCCAAGGGCGGTGGTGGCGGTGGTGGCTTCGATGACGATTTGGGGGATGAGGGTGGCGTCGATAAGTGAGAGGCCCGACTGCTCAAACGCCTCGCGCACCGGCAGCCCCTGCGCGCGTAAGTCGCGGAAGCGGGCGACGCGGATGCCGGTGATGGCGTTGAAAGGGCCGGGTGTGACATCGCGCATGGCCACATCCGCAAGTGTGCGCAGCGGGCTCGTGGGATCGGTCGCGCACGCCATGTCCGCGCCGTTGCACAGGGAGAGCACCTTGCCCTCCAGGCCGGTAAACGGCGTGGTGCGGGTGCCGGCGAGGCCCTCGAACGCGGGGTTGAGGGTCGTGCCACCGGTCTGGACCGTCTCCCCGTTGCGGCCGCGCACGCCCGCAGGTGGTTCGGCGTAGAGGCGCGAAGGTTGCTGCGGCGCCGGGTCACCCAGCGGCGCGCGGGCGGGGTCGGCGAAGAGCAGGACGGCGGCGATGTCATCCGCACCCACACCCCGCACGCGGCCGGCGGCAACCTCCGCCGCTGCATCACCGACCAGGTGGGCGCCCTGGGAGTAGCCGATCAAAATGAACCGGGTGCCGGGGCAATGCCGGGCCACGGTCTCCATCTCCAAGGTGGCCACGTCCCGGCCGTAGCGCACCGACTCCCCATACGTGGCCGCCTCGGTGCCTTCCGGGACGTTGCCCGAGGTACCGAACACGCTGAAGCGGCCCAGCGAGGCCGGGTACTTCACCTGAAACGTGGACACCGTCCGGGCGCCGAAGCGGGTTTGGAGGTCGTCGGCGGGGGAGGAGGTGTCGTCGAAAAGCGACTCGCGCGCGGACGGATGCCACGAATGCGAAAACCCGGACCCCGCCGCCTGAATCACATGCACGGGGTGGCACCGCAACTGCAACGCCTGCGCCTGTGGCACCGCGAGCGGCACAAGCGCGGCGGACAGCAGGATGGCTAGGGGGCGTCTCACACCGTCAACTCGGGGTGCAGGTCCTTGAACGCCATCGTGCGACGCTTCCGCAGCGCGAAACACGTAATGGCGATGGACAGGGCCGCCACGAACAACAGGACCGTAAGCGCAGTCCACAGACGCGGGTCATACGACGGCGCACCGAACAGGGCGTAGCGCACCAAATCCACCGAATAGCGCATCGGATCCCACGTGTGCACCCACTGGATAAACCCAGGCTGCACCTCCGGCGGATACAGGCCGTTCGACGCCACCAACTGCAGCGACATCAATGCCATCGTGGCCAAACGGCCAGGCGCCGGGCCCAACGTGGTGTTCAACGCCATAATCGCGGAGATAAACACCCAAGACACGAACACCAGCACGCCGAACAGCGCCACCGGGTGCTGCGGCTCCACCTTCAGCACACCAACCTGCACCACCCACAGCGCCACAGACTGAGCAGAGCCAATGATCACGGAAGGGATCATCGTGTACAGCATCACGCGGAACGCGCTCACACCCGAGTCGATGGCGCGGCGGCTAAACGGCTTCATGATCATGTAGGTGATCAGCACACCGAACCATTGCGACAGGGCCAGGAAGAACGGGCTCAAACCCTTACCAAAGTAAGTCACGCTGTCGCCCGTGTGCTGCGGGGTCACCGGATCCGCGGCGGCGTGGATCGCCTTGTCCAGGCGTTCGCCTTCCCACTTCGGGGCTTCCTTGGCGCCGTCCGCAAGTTTCATGGAGAGTTCGCCGGTGCCGTCAGAAAGTTTCACCAGGCCGTCGTTCAAATCGCTCAGGCCCACCACCAACTGGTTCGAGCCGGCCGCCAACTTCGAGGTCGCATCCGTCGCCGTATTCGCAGCGACGACCAACTTCGACGTACCGTCCTTCAGCGTCGTAATGCCGGCCAGCAGCGTGCCCGAACCGTCCTGCAGGCGGGCCAGACCCTCCGCAAGAGTGCGGGCACCCGCTACGGCGCTATCCACGCCGCCGCGGTACTGCGCGGTCGGATCAGACAACTGCGTGGCCAACTCGTGCGCGCCAGCCTGCAACTGCATCAACTGGCCAACCAGGTCGTTGCCCGGCACCGCCTGCAGCGGACCAGCGTTCAACTGTGCCTTCACGCCACGGGCTTGCGCGGCCAACTCGTTCGAGCCCGGGATAGGGGAGCGGTCCAGATCCGCGATCACGCGGTCCAGGTTCGCATTGACGTCAGCCAATGCCGCCTGCGCCTGGTTCAACGTGCCAGCAAAGCCGGTGAGCTTATCCACGCCACCGGCGATCTTCGTCGCACCGGCACCCAACTGCTGGGTACC
Organism: Corynebacterium sp. HMSC08F01; assembly: GCF_001807545.1. Classification (NCBI taxonomy): domain Bacteria; kingdom Bacillati; phylum Actinomycetota; class Actinomycetes; order Mycobacteriales; family Corynebacteriaceae; genus Corynebacterium; species Corynebacterium sp. HMSC08F01. The sequence continues at coordinate 91,049 of NZ_KV789299.1, forward strand.
CGCCTGCAACTGATCCAGGCCGTTAGAGAGCTTGGAGGCGCCGCCGGATGCGGTGGTGATGCCGTCATTAAGCTGCGCCGCACCGTCCTGCAACTTGGCCACACCGCCGTCGAGCTTGCCCACCGCACCCGGCATCTGCTGCACCTTGTCATTGAGCTGCTGGATACCGTCGTTGAGCTTCGTGCCGCCGTCGTTGAGCTTCTGCGAGCCGTCCTTGGCCTTATTCGCACCGTCGTCGAGCTTGCCCGCGCCATCCGCGGCGTCCTGCACGCCCTGCGACAACGTATTAATGCCGACGAACAGCTGGTCCACCACCTTCTCACCAACCGAGTTCGACACCGCAACCGCGACCGCCTCACCGGCCTTATCGCCCAACACCGTCGGGATGAAACCGTTCGTCTCATTCAAGGTGATGTTGATCTTCGCCGAATGTGGATCCTCTGACTTCACGCTGGTCACAGCCTCAGAGAAGTTCGTCGGAATCTCCATACCCAGGTAATACGTGCCGTTAGCAATGCCCTCCTTGGCCTCCTCGGCACTGACCAACTGGAAATCCAACGGACGCTGCTCCAACAGCTCGTCAACCACCTGGTCGCCGTTCTCACCCTCATCCGAGTTCACCAACGCAACCGGCAACTTGTACAAATTGCCCAGCGGATCCCAATACGACCACACAAACAAGCCACCGAACAGCAACGGCAGCAACATGATGGCAACAAGGGCAAGCGGTGGGAGCTTGCCGTTCAAAAACTTCCGGAAATCGGTTCCGATATGCAGGCCGCTCATAGCCCCTCCTCATTGACCGTATTCACTAGCACGGGAAGGTGGACCGCGACGCCGCGGAGGTCGCTAAGAAGCAACTTGCGCAACTTCATGTCACGGACCTGATCGATGTCGTCGACAATGAGCAACTTCGCCTCAGGACGCGAAATCAACGCAAGCAACACACGCAGACGGAAACGCTCCAACGGAGAAATGTCGCCGACCTTGGCCAGCAGATCTAGCTCCTCCAACTGCAACGGCTCTAACCACTTCTCCACATGCGGATGCGCCTTGATCGCCTCCGGGCTGCGCGGGGTGCGCTTGAAGAAACTCTGCGACCACGCAATCTGCTCCCGCACCGCATCCCGCACGCGCACCAGGCGATCGATCGAGTCGATCTCCGGTACGCCCGCCAAGGCGACATCGCGGAAGCGGTCGTGGTGGGTGGTGGGTTCGCTATCAAGCAGAATGGTGCCCTCTGCAGGACGGAAGCGACCCGCCAGCGCAAGGCTGAGCAGCGTCGAATCGGACTCGCGCGCCGTGTTGAGCAGGGTCAAACCGCGGCCGATGTCGAACGACTCCGGGTCGTCGCCACTGCGCAGAACAAGGTCCTGTGCAGACAGGATTGCAGACATTCGGTCCCCTAACCGTAGGGTGGACTATCACTTAACTCGTGATATGGTGCTTCCCAATTCAATCACTGTCAAACCGAGAGTGGGGCCCATGCGCGCAGACGCCCGCAAAAAACGCGACCAAATCATCACGGCCGCCCTCCAACAGATCCAAACCCGCCCCAACTCCGAAATCACACTCGAAGGCATCGCCGCCGACGCTGGAGTAGGCATCGCCACCCTCTACCGCCACTTCCCATCGCGCGCATCGCTTTACGACGCCTGCGCCATCGTCTACATCGACGACCTCCAAACCCTCCTCGACGACACCCTCGCCGACTTCCACCGCGACCCCCAAGGCAGCTTCGAACGCTTCGTCTGGGCCATCGTCGACTCCGGCGTCGGCATGCTCGCCACCGCCCTTGCCGCCGAACCCTCCGCTGACGGCCCCCGCATCATCGTCGAACGCCGCGAGACCTTCATGCACAACGTGCAATTGCTTATCGACGAAGCCGTGCCCCACAACATCGTCGCCCCCGGCCAAACCGCGCTGCAGCTCGCCACCGAACTGATCGTGGCCACCCGACCGCTTGCCTCACCCCTGGCCGATCTGCTCCCCGACGTGCGCGATCGCCTCGTCCGCCACCTCATGGCCGGCTGGCGCGCGAACGTATAGGCGTTCGGGAACGGGGCTGGGCCCGGAAGGGACGTGGCGCTAGGCCTCCAGGCGGTGGCGGCCTGCGGAATCGTCGGAATCGTCGGCCGAACGTGCTTCGCGGTCGTCTTCGGTAGTGGTGGAGTAGACCAGCGTGGAGGTCCCGCCAGCGCCAGCACCGCCAGCACGACCGGCGCCGCCCTCGGCGACCGAGACGAGGTCGAGGTCGGCGGGGGAGTCGTCGCGAAGTTCGGCGATTTTGTCCTTGAGGAAGAACTCCCACGCAGCCCATGCGCTACCTGCGGCGACGGCGCTGAGCGTCGACCACTTGATCACGGAGCCGATGGTGCCGAGCACGCTGCGGCCTTCGTCCTTCTTCTCCTTGGCGTGGTCTTTAAGGAAGGCGAGTTGGGCGGCGCGCAGGGGAGCGTCGGCGTCGAAGGCGGCGCGGCGGCGGTCGAGGCGCTCGTGGGCCTTGCGGGTGATTTCACCGGCTTCGGCGCGGGCGGCGCCGTAGAGCTCCTGGAGTTGGTCGCGGTCGAATTTGTCGGTGAGGTCGGAGAGGTCGCCGTCTTTAAGCGTGTCGATGAGGGACTGGTAAATGTCGCGCTCGCGTTTGTCGTTTTGGTCGCGGAAGTACTTCAGGCCTTGGTTTGCGAGGGCGTAGGCCATGCCGATGGTCCTGAGGTTCATGGGTGCTCCTTTGTTCGATTGGTTCGGTGTCTAGCGTAGCGAAGCCCCCGCAGAACGGCTCCGTACCAAGCGTTACGCAAAAATGAACCAAGCGGTTCAGTTTGCGGTATTTACATTCACGAAAACCAGCCGCATGACCTGCGTAAACGAGCAAAATAGACAACCTTGATTGTGACGCGGAAACGGGCAACATAAGTTTCAAGTCACCGTTTAACCACGGTGCAACAAGTCCCGATGACAGCCAGCCGAGAGAAAGGTCCGCCATGTTCGAAGCCTCCCCTTCGACCCGGCTTTCCGCCTCGGCACCCATCGACCGCGAGGGCGCTCCGGTGATCCGCCGCCCCCGCCCGAAGCGCCAGCGCACTGCGTTGAGTTTTGAGATCATTCCGCCGCGCCCCTCCGACAGCGTGGCCAAGATGGACGAACTCATTGCCGGCCTGGCCGCCTACAACCCGGATTACGTCTCCGTGACCAGCTCGCGTCGCAGCGAGTGGCTCGAAGGCACTGCCGCGGTGATCTCCCGGATTGCGGAAACCACCGACCTGCGCCCGATCGCACACCTGGCCTGCACGGCGGGTACGCGCGAGGAGCTCACCGAGTGGATCCGCACGCTTATCGACGCCGGCGTGCGCGGCTTCCTCGCACTCCGCGGCGACCTGCCCGAAACGGGCATGCCGGAGCACTACCTGCAGTACGCCACCGACCTGCTCAACCTCATCGAGGAAGTGCAGGAAGAGGAGGCGTTTCGCCTCGCCGCCGGCAAGCTCGCGCTGTCGGTTGCGTGCTACCCGAAGGGGCACGAGGAGTCGCGAAATTTCGACCATGACCTGGATGTGCTGCTGACTAAGCAGCGCCTGGGTGCCGATTTCGCGATTACACAGCTCTTCTTCGAGGCGCAGGATTACCTGGACTTTGTCGAGGTAGCACGCCTGGCTGGTGTGCGTATCCCGTTGATTCCGGGGATTATGCCGATGACTTCCCTGAAGCGTGTGCGCCGGATGGGTGAGTTGTCGGGGTTGGAGGTGCCTGAGGTCGTCGAGAAGCAATTGCTCGAAGCTGACGACGAATACGAAACCGGCATGCAACTCACCGCCAAGCTTGCGCGGGAGATTTTGGACGCCGGCACCGGCGGACTCCACGTGTACACCCACAACAACCTGGCCGTCACGCGGGGCTTCTTGGACCGCATCGGCATCCAATAGATAAAGGACAAACCATGACCACCTTCCCCAAGGCAACCATCGAGGGTTACCCGCGCATCGGCGCGAACCGCGAGCTGAAGCACGCGCTTGAGAGCTACTGGGCAGGGCGTATCGACGCCGACACGTTCCGCTCCACCGCCCGCGCCCTCCGCGTGAACAACTACAACCATCTGCGCGACCTCGGCCTCACCGAGGATTACGCCATCCCCGCCGACGTCGCCCTCTACGACCAGGTGCTCGAGACCGCCCTGACCGTGGGCCTCGTGGCTGGCGGGGTGGATCTGGACGAGGAGTTCGCGCTCGCCCGCGGCAACGCCACCCGCGTGCCGCTGGAGATGACCAAGTGGTTCGACACCAACTACCACTACCTCGTGCCGGAGATCGAGGCTGGTCAGGAGATTAAGGCCGTGCCGGAGCGCATCCTGCGCATCGTCGAGGAAGCCGCCGAGGCCGGCCACAAGGTTCGCCCGTTCCTCGTCGGTCCGGTCACCCTCATTGCGCTGTCCAAGCCTGCCGAGTGGTCGCTGCTGCCAGCGCTTGTCGACGCCTACGCTGAGGTATTTAGGGCCCTCAAGGATGCCGGCGTGGAGTGGATCCAGATCGCCGAACCGGCCGTGGTCGCAGACCTGTCCACCCCGGACGCCGAGATTGCCAAGTACCTGCGTGAGGCATGGTCTGATCTGCTCGGCCGCGAGGACCGCCCGAACGTCTACCTGACCACCCCGTACGGCTCCGCCCGCGAGGCACTGCCGGTCCTCGGCGAACTCGGCGTAGAAGCGCTGCACGTCGACCTTGCCCCGTGGACCCTCGACGCCGACGCCGGCTACCCGGAGCGCATCCGCACCACCATCCCGGAGACCACCCACCTCGTCGCCGGCATCATCGACGGCCGCAACGTCTGGGCCGCCAACCTGCGCGAACGCACCGAGGTCCTCGAGTCCCTCGGCCGCCCGGTATCCGTCTCCACCTCCACCTCGCTGCAGCACGTGCCGCACACCCTCAAGGCCGAGCGCAACCTGCCGGTCGAGGTCGCACCGTGGCTGTCGTTTGCTGACGAGAAGCTCGCCGAGATCCAGGCGCTCGTCGCCGGCCCGGAGGCCGCAGCCGAGGCGTTCGCCCAGTCCGACCGCGCTGTGCGCACCCGTGCAGAATCGACGACGATTCACAACCAGGCGGTTGTGGACCGCGTCGCAAAGCTGCCGGAAGGCGAAGTCAAGCGCGAGCCGGCCTTCGAAGAGCGCATCAAGGTCCAGCGCGAAGAACTGAAGCTGCCCACCCTGCCAATCACCACGATCGGCTCCTTCCCGCAGACCCAGGAAATCCGCAAGGCCCGCGCCGACCACCGCGAAGGCACCCTTTCCGACGCCGACTACAAGGAAGCCCTCAAGGCCGAAATCAAGCAGGTCATCGAACTGCAAGAAGAGATCGGTCTCGACGTCCTCGTCCACGGCGAAGCCGAGCGCAACGACATGGTCCAGTACTTCGCCGAACTCCTCGACGGCTTCGTCGTCACGGAAAACGGCTGGGTCCAGTCCTACGGCTCCCGCTGCACCCGTCCGCCAATCGTCGTCGGCGACGTCTCCCGCCCCAACGCCCTGTCCGTCGACTGGTCCGCATACGCCCAGTCCCTCTCCGACAAGCCGGTCAAGGGCATGCTCACCGGCCCGGTGACCATCCTGGCCTGGTCCTTCAAGCGCGACGACGTGCCGCTGTCCGTCTCCGCTGACCAGATCGGCGTCGCCCTTGCCGACGAAGTCGCCGACCTCGAGGAAGCCGGCATCAACGTCATCCAGATCGACGAGCCGGCCCTGCGCGAACTGCTGCCACTTCGTGCCGACGACCGCGCCTCCTACCTCGACTGGGCCGTCCGCGCCTTCCGCCTCGTGTCCTTGAACGCGAAGCCGTCGACCCAGATCCACACCCACCTCTGCTACTCGGAGTTCGGCCAGATCATCGACGCCGTCGCCGGCCTCGACGCCGACGTCACCTCCATCGAGGCAGCCCGCTCCAAGATGGAACTGCTGGAAGATATCGACGAGACCTTCCACTCCGAAATCGGCCCCGGCGTGTGGGACATCCACTCCCCGCGCGTGCCGTCCACCGAGGAAATCGCAGGCCTGCTGCGTGCCGCGCTCGAGAATGTGCCGACCGAGCGCCTCTGGGTCAACCCGGACTGCGGCCTGAAGACCCGCGGCTACGCCGAAGTCGACCCGTCCCTGCGTAACCTGGTCGCCGCCCGCGACGAGGTCGTCGCCGGCCTGTAGGTTCCGGTCGCGCCGGGGCGTGCTCTGCCGCGCCGGTGCGCCGGTGCCCCGGTGCGCCGGTGCCCCGGTGCCCCCGCCCCCGCCCCCGCTTCGAGTTTCCAGCGAACTAGTTGTAGCGAACCGCCCGAAAACCGCGATTCGCTGGGTGTAGTTCGCTGGTTTCTTTCGTTTCAGGGGTGCGGCGCGGCGCGCTTTACGGGAATCGGGATTGGCGTTGCCTTGGACGTTGCCGGGTCGCGGCGACTTGCGGCTCACCACGCTTGTCTGCCCGTGCTTTCGCCTCCCGTATCCGGCGGACGCATTCCTCCGGATTCCGGAGTATCTCCCGTGTGAAAAATCGGATGACCTCGTATCCCTGCTCACGAATCCAAGTTTCGCGCTTGAGTTGAGAGAGGACGGCATCGTGAGGCTTGTTCTCGAACTTATCGAGGCCATCGATCTCAATAACGAGGTTTCCCCAGATCAGGTCGACTCGGAAATCTGGTCCGATCCACAGTTGCATCTCCACCTCAATACCGTTTTCGTGGAGAATCACACGCAGGAGGGTCTCGTACGGTGACTCTGACCAAGGAGACGCAAGTTCGAGTGCCCGCCGTGCGTTCGCAATCCCTCGTTTTCCCTTGAGACGGGCAATTTTGGCTTGGATGGTCTCCCATCGTCTCCGCTTTTCTTGGAGGGTGCCGAAGCTTAGAAGCCAGTCCATCGCGACCGCGCCCTGACGCACGCCGTGAAACCGCGCGATGTCGATCGCGGTGCGCTCTGGGCTTGTCACCTGTATTTTTCGGTCCGCACCGATGCAGTCGGTCCGGTGGATGCAGTAGACGTCCGATTCAGGGATCCGCATGTGACGGTAACGCAGACCGTCGGGCCAGTCTTTCGTGGATGGTGGCGTACCGTGCGTTTGGGCGAGCTCGATGACTTCCTTGCCGTCCGGGATGGTCCACATGTTCAGTAGGCGGGCGGCCGAGCGACTCACCAACACCGAGCGATGGGCCGATGAACCTGCTGCGTAGCAGCGTAAGTACTCGCGCTCGTACGGCCGCAGCGCGTTCCACGCTTCGAGGCGCACGTATCGACGCGATGCAACTTTTACGCATGCTTCCGCCTCGGCGACCGCCTGGCCGACGAGCAATTGCGTCAACTTTTCCCCAACCATATGACCCCCCGGTTTATGATGCTGGATTAAAAGTATCCGCTGGGGAGCCGATGCACAAGAGCAACGTGCTAGCCGAGGCCTCCGATCGAGTTTCCAGCGAACCAGTCCCAGCGAATCGGCAATTTTCGACGATTCGCTGGGACTGGTTCGCTGGGTTTGCGATCAAAGTCCTGGACCGCCCTGGACCGCCCAGGACAGCCCAGGACACCAAGACAGCCCAGGACGCTCAACCGCCGACCCGGCGAACGCCCTCGGACGATTCCGCGTAGTCTGGTCGGCATGACTCAGAAGACACAAACGATGACGTTGCACACGAACCACGGCGATATCGTGATTGACCTGTTTGGCAACCACGCGCCGAAGACGGTTGAGGTAATCACTGGCCTGGCGACGGGCGAGCAGGAGTACGCCACCAAGAACGCCCAGGGCACGACCGAGGGCCCGTTCTACGACGGTGCGATTTTCCACCGCATCATTCCGGGGTTCATGATCCAGGGCGGCGACCCGACCGGCACCGGCACGGGCGGCCCGGGTTTCCAGTTCGCGGATGAGTTCCATCCGGAGCTGCAGTTTGATCGTCCGTATCTGCTGGCTATGGCGAATGCGGGCCCGGGCACGAACGGTTCCCAGTTCTTCATCACCGTGGACGCTACCCCGTGGTTGAACAACCGCCACACCATTTTCGGTGAGGTCACGGATGAGGCGTCGAAGAAGGTTGTCGACGAGATCGCGAACGTCAAGACCGGCCGCATGGACCGTCCGGTTGAGGATGTTGTGATCAACTCGGTCGAGGTCAAGTAACACGTCTCGATCAGCCCCTGCCAGTTGGCGGGGGCTTTTTCGTGCCCAAAGTACGCTGAGGGCCATGTTCCCCAATGCCATGAAGAACACGTTGAAGAATGCTCCGGCCACCTCCGTTATTGCTGCGTTGTGCACGTTGGTGTTTGTGGTGACGGCGGTGCAGTCGAGAAGTGTGATGGACGTGATTTGGGATTCGCCGGTGGGGGAGCAGATGATTCTGTTTGGCCCGTTGGTGTACGACTGGGGCTATTTGCGCACGTTGAGCGCGGGTTTTCTGCACCTGGACATTACGCATCTTGCGTTGAACATGTTCATGTTGGTGTTCATTGGCGCGGAGGTGGAGCGCTTTGTGGGGTCGGGTCCGTTTGTGGTGGCGTATTGCGCGGGGGTGCTGTGGTCGTCGATTAGCGTGCTTGCGTTTAATTTCACAACGCCGACGGCGGGTGCGTCGGGGGCGTTGTACATGCTGATGGCGGTGCTCATCGCAGTTGCTTATCGACGATCAACTGACCTGCGCGCCCCACTCACCCTGGTGGCGGTGAACGTGGTGTATTCGCTGATGTCGCCGACGGTGTCGTTGTGGGGGCATCTCGGGGGTCTGGTCGCGGGTGCGGTGATGGGGTGGTGGCTGACCTCGCCGAATGTGCGCACGCGGTGGGTGGCGGCGTGTTCGGCGTTGGTGGCTGCGGTGCCGGTGGTGTGGGTGTTGACGTTGCCGTCGACGATCCCTGTGTACTAACCGGAGTTATCCACAAACGTTATCCACAATGTGGAGAACTACACGCGTGTTGTTCCTCGAACGACACGTCGAACAGTGAAAATGACACGCCGAAATTACCTGGTGTTTTCGAATAATCCCCAGCACATCCACGGTGCCTGTGGAGTTGTGCACAGAGTTATCCACAGGTGTGGATAGTTAGTGTTCGAATAACGGGAGAGCAATGTCGCTGCCGTTGGTTAGGATCAAAGCCAATAGGAAGAAGGTGATTCTCATGAAGCTGAAAGTGCGCCGCTTTACCAATGCAGAGCTGCGAGCACGCCAACGCGATTTGCGCGCGAAGTTAACTGAATCGTTGGGGACGGCGGTGCCATCTGATGACGTGCTGAAGGAGCTTGCCTGGTCAGGCGGGTTCACCTACGAGCAGCGAGACATCTACGACGAGTTGCGCAGGGTGGAGTCACTTCTCGGGGAGCGTTAAGCGTGGAGAAAGAGGCTGTAGAGTTCCTGCAGCAGGCGCTCGACTTGGCGCTTGATGTATTGCCAGTCGCGTCCATTCGCGACGTTCGGTGCAACGCCGAATCCAATACGGATGAAGATCGCGTTGTCGGTAGTTTTCAACTGCCACTTGTTTACGGATCTGGACAGTCTGACCAGGGGATTTCGAGATCTGATTACAGTGCGATCTATCAGGTTTTTATCGAATATGAGCTCGCGATCGGTTCAGGCGAACAGTATCTGGCCGTCGATCGAAGCAAGTTCGAGATCCGCGTCCGCACTTCACCTGGTATCAGATTCGAGTATGAACGCGGATATACCTCTGCCCCCACGGCGCACATTCACTCTTCGGGGATCTCCGGGTTGTTAAGTGTTGCCCTTATGGCGAACTTCGAGGGGACAAAGGCGAAGGACAAACGCAGAGGTGATCTGCAAGCCCTGCATTTTCCCGTAGGGGGGAGACGTTTCCGTCCTTCCTTGGAGGACTTCCTGTATTTCGTTATCCGCGAATGTGGCTTCCGGGGAAGGCCAGGCTGGGAGGGTAGGCTGCTGCAGTCTCGGGAAGAATGGCTGGATAAGCAGCTCCGCGCTGCGGTCCGGGATCATCCTGCGGAAGCGGCGGAGGCGCTTCGAGAACTTGGTTACAACGTGGAGCCACCTTCTGGTGGCGACGTAGAGAAGCGTAGAAAACGTACTTGGTAGCCACCGTCGAGGCTGCTTACGAATGTTTCGGCAACCGGTTCATGCGGAAGTACCTACCCTGGGAGGGGTACATGTCAACAACAGTGAAGTAAGGAGCAAGTCGTGACTGACAAGAGCAAGGCGGAGGAGATCGTCGCTAAGGGCGAGCGTCCTGCGGGCAAGGGCCGTACCACTGAGTTGAGTGGTCAGCCGGTTGCGTCGGAGAACATTTCGGTGACGCAGGGTCGTCAGGGGGCGAATGTGCTTAACGACGTCCACCTGATCGAGAAGTTAGCCCACTTCAACAGGGAAAACGTCCCGGAGCGTATTCCGCACGCGAAGGGTCATGGCGCGTTTGGCGAGCTGCACATCACGGAGGACGTGTCGCAGTACACGAAGGCGAAGCTGTTCCAGCCCGGCACCGTCACGCCGATGGCGGCGCGTTTTTCCACGGTTGCGGGCGAGGCTGGCTCGCCGGATACCTGGCGTGACGTGCACGGTTTCGCGCTGCGTTTTTACACGGAGGACGGCAACTACGACATTGTGGGTAACAACACCCCGACGTTCTTCCTGCGCGACGGCATGAAGTTCCCGGATTTTATTCACTCGCAGAAGCGCCAGCCGAACTCGGGCTTGCGTGACGACGAGATGCAGTGGGACTTCTGGACCCGCACCCCGGAGTCCGCACACCAGGTGACCTACCTCCTGGGCGACCGCGGCACCCCGAAGACGTCGCGCCACCAGGATGGTTTCGGCTCCCACACCTTCCAGTGGATCAACGAAAAAGGCACGCCGGTGTGGGTGAAGTACCACTTCAAGACTCGTCAGGGTTGGGAGTGCTTCACCGACGAGGAGGCCACGGAGAAGGCCGGTACCGATCCGGATTTCCAGCGTGCGGACCTGTTCAACGCGATTGCAGAGGGCGACTACCCGATCTGGGACGTCAAGGTGCAGATCATGCCGTTCGAGGAGGCGAAGGATTACCGCTTTAACCCCTTCGACCTGACCAAGACCTGGTCGCAGAAGGATTACCCGCTGATCCCGGTCGGCTACTTTGTGCTGAACCGCAACCCGAAGAACTTCCACGCACAGATCGAGCAGCTCGCGCTTGATCCGGCGAACCTGGTGCCGGGTGTGGGTCTGTCGCCGGACCGTATGCTGCAGGCGCGTGTGTTTGCCTACTCGGATCAGCAGCGTTACCGCATCGGTACGAACTACAAGGACCTGCCGGTCAACCGCCCGATCAACGAGGTGAACACCTACGCGGAGCGTGGTTCCATGGCGTACTTCTTCAACGAGGAGAATGAGCCGAACTACTCGCCGAACCGCACCGACAAGGGCGCCGGCTACTTGGACAACGGCGAGGATTCCTCCTCCAACTTCACCGATTACGGCCAGGCGGAGAACCTCTACGTCAACCCGGATCCGGAGGGTACTGACCTTGTGCGTGCTGCGTACGTCAAGCACGCGGAGGACGACGACTTCGGCCAGGCTGGCACGCTCTACCGCGACGTGTTCGACGACGGGGAGAAGGAGCGCTTCGTTCACAACATCACCAACAAGATGATGGCGATTAAGAACAAGGACGTCGAGGAGCGCGTTTACGAGTACTGGGGCAAGGTCGATGCTGACCTTGAGACCAGGGTTCGTGAGTCGCTGGCGAAGAAGCGTGCGGCACAGAACAACTAGCGCAAGGTAAAGACCGTTGAGTCAACAGACTCAACGGTCTTTTTCAGCTTCGCGGTTTTAGAAGGGTTTAGAAGGTACCGCGGACCTGGCGACCGAAGTCAGAGGTGGTTGCGTCGAGGGAGGACACCTTCTGGTCGTTGTACAGGGAGGTGTCGCCTGCGAGGCGGCCGGTCTGGGTGACGGTCAGGGTGTTGTGGAGACGGCCTTCCTTGGTGTTGCCGTCGCCGAAGGAGAAGCTGGCGAGCAGCATGTCGTCGCCAGCGTTGACCGGGTTGGACAGGGTGACCTCGAAGACGCGGACGTTGCGGTCGAAGTCGTAGCCAAGGTCACGGACGTGGGAGCCGTTGTAGCGAGTGGTGGTGATGAGACGGTCGACGCCCTCCGGGCCGGCGAAGGTGCCGACCTCAACGCGGAAGGTGACGGCCGGGAACTCGCCCCAGTAGCGCTTGTCGCCAACGTTCTTCACGCGCAGCGCGACGGAGCCTGCGAAGCCGGAAGCCTTCCAGGTGGAGGTGGTGAAGTGCGGCTGCAGGTCGAGCTCGCGCACAGCGTTCTCTTCTGCTTCGATGACCTCTTCAACCTCACCGGTGTTGGTCTCTTCGACCTCGTTGATGATGTTGGTGCCCTCGTCGGTGATGTCGTTGTTGGTGACGTCTGCTGCCTTGTCGTCCTCAACCTTGTCAATGTCATCGAGGTTCGCGCCGGTCTCGATCTTCTTGACATCCTCGTTGTACGCCGGGTTCGGGTTATCCACCGGGGTGGTCACCTGTGCGCCCTTATTCGGTGCCCAGGAGCCGGCCGGGGTGGCGTAGTTCTTCACACGCACCTCGTTCTTAACCGGCATGTTGGCGATCCAGGCGGTCGGGGTTGCCCAGGTGCCGTTCGGGCGGCAGCGCTGCTGGGTACCGGTCATGGTGACGGTGCGGAAGCCGTAGGTGGCCTCGCCGGTGTTGCCTGCCGGCACCTCGTACGGGCCGATTTGCTGGCCGACGGACCAGCTCAGCGAGCCGGAGACGTCCCAGCCGAGGGACTTGGCCAGGGAGTAGCCGATGTTGCCCTGCAGGCCGTCCTTGGAGCCAGAGCCACCGAGCGTGATCGTCTCGGTCTTAGAACCGTTGACGGACGCGGAGATGGACTGGGTACGGGACAGGTCCTGGGACAGCGGGATGGCCTTGTCGGACAGGTTGGTGGTGGAGATGGTGCCCACCGGCAGGAAGTTGTCCTTCACCTTGTACACGACGGTGCGGTAGTCCTCGGTGGAGTTGCAGACCGGACGTGGGTTGAGGACGTTGGCCTTCAGGTGGTCAGAACCACGGTAGGTGTGGATGATCGGCAGAGCATCGTTGGTTGCCGGAGTCTCCGGATAGGACTCTTCAAGGGTTTGAGCGGTTGCGGTGACTGCGGAGCCGGCGATGGCGACGGCTGCGAGTGCTGCAACGGCGGAACGGATTGCGCGCACGGGCGGTCCTTTCTCGGTGACTTTTCCTTTGAAAACGTTGAGGTGAGATTTAACTCTCACTGATAAAGTGATAATCGAGTGCACAGGTTTGTGCAGAAAACTGTTGTAGAATTCACCGAATCCGGGGGTAAACGAAACAAACGGGGCGCCGCGGAAACACTCCGCGACGCCCCGTTTGAACAGGGAAAACCGGTTTAGCGCCAACCCATGGTCATCAGCAGACCGATGATCATGCCGGTAAAGCCGATGGCGTAGTTCCACGGGCCGAGTTCGGCGAGGAACTGAATTTGGTCACCGGCGAGGTAGTACAGGATCAGCCACGCCAGACCGAGGATCATGAGGCCGAACATGATGACCTTGTACCACACTGGGGTGCCACCGGTGTTGACCTTGACAGGGGTACGGGACACGCCGGTGGAGGTGCTGCTGACCGGGCGGACCGGGTCCTTGGTTACTTTCGCTTTAGGCATCGTTGTCTCCGTTGCTTTCTGGGGTTACAGGCCGAGCCTGCGTTCCATGTTGCGTACCGCGTTTGCCGCGTTCTGGGGTGAAACTGTATCAGCCTCACCTGCAGCTGCGTTATTTTGCGGCAGCAAGGCGCCGGCGTCGAACTTCCACAGGTTGTAGTTGATGGCCTGGTCTTTGCGGATCAGGTCGCCGGCGGGGATTTCTTGGTGGCCGATCTGCCCGGCGTCGACAAGCGCGCCGGTGGGCACGGTGGGCCCGGCGACCATGCGGCCGCTCCAGCCGGCGTCGCGCAGCACGCGCTCAGCGTCCGACGGCTCGAGGTGCGTGATCTTCGGCATCTTCATCAGCATGCCGTTGGAAATGCGCAGCTCAATGGTGGTGCCGGTGGGCACGTCGGTGTTTTCACCGGCGACGGCGAGCACTTCACCCTCGGGACGCTCGGAGTCCACCTTGGTCACAGTGGCGCGCAGTTGCAGCGACGACAGGGTCGCGGTGGCTTGCTCCACGTTCAGCCCCACCAGCGACGGCACCTGGATCATGTCGGGGCCGGAGGAGACGGTGATCGCGATGCGCGAGCCCTTGGCAATCTGGGTACCGCCAGCGGGTTGCTGGCCCAGGATGATGCCTTCTTCGATGTTGTCGCTGGATTCGCGGCGCACGTTCGGGTTGAGCTCGAGGCCCGCCTTCTCCAGCTCCTCGATCGCTTCGTCCGTGGTCAGGTTGGTCACGTCTGGCACGTCTGTCATCTCCTTGCCGGAGGAAACGGTCAGTTTCACCACCGCACCCTGCTTCAGTTCGGAGCCTGCTGCTGGATTGGTTGCGATGACGTCGCCGCGTTTGATGTCCGGGCTCGGCTCGTCCATGACGGAGACCTGGAAGCCAAGGCGTTCGAGTTCCTGGACGGCTTCGTTGCGCGGCTTGCCGGTCAGATCGGGGATCTGCACCATCTTTTCCTGCGTGATGGCGGGTTTGTTGCCCTCGGAGAAGTAGTCGTACGCAAACCAGGACACTGCGCCGACGAGCACCAGGCTCAGCAGCGCCGCGATCCACTTCAGCGTGTTCGAGGAGGTCTTCTCGTTGGCGGCGCGGTGGTCGGCGTAGCGGGTGTGCTGTGCGGCCTCTGGAGCCATTGCTTCTCTGCGACGCGGAGCCGGCCCACTGACCGCACCCTCAACCACAACCGTGTTGTCCACAGCGTGCGCGCCCGCGTCGTGCTCGGCGGCGGACAGGTGATTACGCGCAGCGGTGGTGACGTTGCCGTGCTCAAGGAGCTGCAGGTCTTCGCCCATTTCGGTGGCGGTCTGGTAGCGATCCGCCGGGTGTTTTGCCATCGCGGTGAGGATGACGGAATCCACGTTGACGGCCTCGTTGTCCGTCAGCGGGTTCGGGATCCGCTCGGACGGCGGCACCGGGTCCTCCTGCACGTGCTGGTAGGCGACGGCGAAGGGGGATTCGCCCTCAAACGGCGGCACACCGGTGACGGTTTCGTACATGACGCAGCCGAGTGCGTAAATGTCGCTGCGTGCGTCGGCCGGTTTGCCGCGGGCCTGCTCGGGGGAGAGGTACTGAGCGGTGCCGATCACCGCGGAGGTTTGCGTCATGGCGGAGGTGGAATCGTCCAACGCGCGCGCGATGCCGAAGTCCATCACCTTCACCGAGCCGGTGTTGGTGACCATGATGTTGGCGGGTTTGATGTCGCGGTGGATGATGCCAGCGTCGTGGCTGGCCTGCAGCGCGCGGGTGACCGGCAGCAGCAGCTTCGCCGCACGCTCGGGCGTAAGCGGACCTTCGTTGCGCACGATGTCGCGCAGGTTCATGCCGTTGACGCGCTCCATGACGATGTAGGGCACGTCCACACCGGAGGTTTCCACCGACCCGGTGTCGTAGACCGCCACGATGTTCTCGTGGTTCAGCCGCGCCGAGTTTTGGGCTTCGCGGCGGAAGCGCTCGCGGAAGTTCTCGTCGCGCGCCATGTCGATCTTCAGCATCTTCACGGCGACGTCACGCCCAAGCGCGACGTCAGTGGCGGCATATACGTCTGACATGCCGCCGGTGCCGATGATGTTGCCGAGTTCATATCGGTCCGCGATCAGCATTTACCTGCCACCTCCGAACAAGTTTTCAAGGTCTGGCAATTCTATCCCAGGCGCCGGCGCATTCGTCTCCTGCGTCGGGGCTGGTGCCACGCTGGTTGCCGGTGCCGACGTGGGGGCTTGCTCTGCCGAGGTCGGCACGGTTGTTTCGGGTGCCTCGTCGTCCGGTGCAGGTTCGTGCTGCTCAGGTGGCTCGACGAAGCTCACGGTGCCGGGCGCGTGCGTCTCGGTGACCGTGGTGCGCTCGTGGTGCGTGGTGGTAGCCACGGTTTCCGTCTCGGGCTCCTCTTCCTCCACTGCGGTTTGGGTGGCCACGGTCGGAGTCGTGGTCGGGGTGGAGCCGCCGGTGAAACGGTCGAACACGCCTGCGGTGTACGCCCAAGCTGCGATCACACCGACAAGCGCGAGCCCGAGCAGCGTAGCGACGACCGGACCAGCCGCCGATTTCTTCTGCGGCGCCGGCGCAGCCGGGGTGGGTTGTGGTGCCGGGTCGGCGGGTCGTCGAGAAGCAACGGCTCGCGCTGCGGACGGCGGGTACGCGCCGGCGGGACGGGCAGTGCGTTCGCTGGCAACGTTGGCCAACATCTGAGTCGACGCGGTGGCGGACGGCTCCATGGCCACCACCTGCGTGTTCCCACCAGGCTGGGCGGGACGCAGGCCTTGGCGGACCTGGGCGATGGCGAGCTGGAACTCGTTGCCGTCACGGAAGCGCTGACCGGGGGTCTTGCGCAGGGCGATCTCGATGAGTTCACGCGCCGGGGCAGACACCGAAATCGGCAGCGCAGGCGGCTCGGCGGAGACGTGGGCGAGCGCCACCGACACCGAAGAATCGCCGGTGAACGGGCGCTTGCCGGAGAGCATCTCGTAGCCCACCACACCCAGCGAATACACGTCGGAGGCAGACGTCACCTTCATGCCCTGAGCCTGCTCCGGGGAGACGTACTGGGCAGTACCCACCACCATGCCGGTACGCGTCAGCGGCACCGCGGCTGCCGCCTTGGCAATGCCGAAGTCCGTGATCTTGATCTGCCCGTTCTGGGTGATCATCAGGTTGCCCGGCTTAATGTCGCGGTGCACCAGACCCATGCGGTGAATCACCGCCAAACCGTGCGCGGCCTGCTCAAGCACATCCAGCGCGACCGCCTCATCCAACTGGCCCTCGCGGGCGATGAGGTCCGCCAGCGACTCGCCGCGGATGTACTCCATGATGATGAAGCAGACGGTGAACCCGCCCTCGGTCTCCACCTCGCGGTAGTCGTAGGTGGCCACCACGTTGTCGGAGTTGATGCCCTGGGCGGACTGCGCCTCGTTGCGGAAGCGGGTGAGAAATTCCTCGTTGGAGGAAAACTCCGGGCGCAGCACCTTGATGGCCACTTCGCGCTCGTGGTGGATGTCGTCGGCGAGCCATACGGTGGACATGCCGCCGTGGCCGATGATCCACTGCAGCTCGTAGTTCGACCCGATAAGTTTCTGCAGGTCCTCGCGGCTTTCGGTGTTCATCACTTGTCTCCTTCCACGGGTGCAGGTGCTGGTGCAGCGCGCAGTACGGCGCGGCCAATCGGTCCGGAGACCTGGCCGCCGGTCGCGGCTTCGCCCAAGTTGCCGCCATTCTTGACGACGACCGCCACCGCCACGTCCTTCTGCGGATCAAACGCCACGTACCACACGTGCGGGGCGGCGCCCTCGGCGTGCTCGGCGGTACCGGTCTTCGAGGCGAAGCCGTTGCCGTCGTAGCCAAACGTCCAGCGCTCAGACCCGTACATCAAGTCCGTGATCGTTGCGGCTTCCTCTTCCGTTACGGCCTCGCCGAGCGACTTCGGCTTTGTTTCACGTAAAACCTTGCCGTTCGCGTCGCGCACCTGGGCGACCACGTACGGGTTCATGCGCTGGCCCTTGTTCGCCACCGCCGCCGTCATCACCGCAGCCTGCAGCGCCGTCATGGTGACGTCGCGCTGGCCGATCGCGGACTGGCCAAGCTCCGCCGCGCCGGGCAGGTCACCCAGGGAACCTGCCGCGTTGGGCAGGCCGAGGTCGTATTGTTGGCCGACGCCGAAACGGGCGGCGGCGTCGCGAAGCGCATCGGGCCCAAGGTTGAGCGCCATCTGCACGAACGCGGTGTTGCACGACAAGCCGAACGCGGTGCGCAGCGGCACCTGGCCGCCGCCCGCGCAGGCTTGGCCACCGTAGTTGGTCAGCGGCAGGTTGTCGGTGCCCGGCAGGATGATTTGCGCGTCGCCGGTCAGCGGCGACTCTGGCGTGTAACCGTTGCGCAGGCCAGCGGCAGTCGTGATGATCTTGAAGATCGATCCCGGAGGCAGCTGCTCCTGCGTTGCGTGGTTGAGCAGCGGGCGGCCCGGGTCGTTGTTCACCCGCGTCCACGTGTCGCCGGCGGTGGCTGGGTTGGCGATCTCGTTCGGGTCGTAGCTCGGCGTCGACGCCATGGCCAGCACCTCGCCCGTCGACGGCCGCAGCGCCACCACAGCACCGTTGTAACCAGGCTGTGCAAGCTGGTCGAACGCGAGCGCCTGCAGGTTCGGGTCGATGGTGAGCTCGACATCGTCGCCCTTCTTCGAATCCTCGAGCCCGGTGCGCAGGAAGCGTGACGACGACCCACCTTCACCCGTGAGCTCCCCATTGAGGCCCGCCTCAAGCTGGGCGGTGCCGTACTGGTCGGACACGTAGCCGACCACCGGGGCGAAGGACCACGGCATGTTCGGGTAGGTGCGCTGGAAGTAGCCGGTCTGTTCGTTCTTGAACGACTCTGCAAGCGTCAGATCCCCGGCCTTGATGTTGCCGCGGTTGATCTGCTTGAGCTCCATCACCGTGCGGGAATTGCGCGGGTCCTGGGCATATTCGTCTTCACGCATGGTTTGGATGATGGTGAAGTTCACAAGCAGCGCGGTAATCAGCAGCAGGGAGACGACGGCGCCGTAACGGATCGACTTGTTCATCGGGCACCCACCACCTGGCGTCGCTGCGTGCTTTCGTCGTACTCCGCCGGGCGGTTCGCGCTGCTAGAGATGCGCAGCAGCAGGCCGAGCAGGATGTAGTTCGCCATCACCGACGAACCACCGGCAGACATAAACGGCGTGGTCAGGCCTGTCATCGGCATCATGGAAGACACACCACCGGCGACGACGAAGATCTGGATCGCAATCGTCAGCGCAAGGCCCGCAGCCAGCAGTTTGCCGTAGGAGTCGCGTACCTGCATCGCCGTGCGGAATCCGCGGGTGATGAAGATGGCGAACAGACACAGCACGGCAGCGATACCGACCAGGCCGAGCTCTTCGCCGATCGCGGCGAGGATGTAGTCGGAGTGCGCCACCGGCACGAGTTCTGGGTGGCCGTAGCCCAAACCGGTGCCGGTCATACCGCCCCAGCTCAGGCCGATCAGGGCGTTGGCGGGCTGGTTGCCAATGCCTTCAAAGTCTGCGAACGGGTCGATGAAGTTGGCCACGCGCTCCTGAATCTTCCCGCTCACCTGGTACACCGCGTAGCCACCGACGGCCACGAGGGCCAGGCCGATGGCCAGCCAGGAGATGCGGTCGGTGGCGAAGTACACCATGCCCAGCACGGTGGCGAACAGGAGCAGCGCCGGGCCGAAGTCGTTGGATGCCGCCATGATCAAAATGGCAATCGCCCACACCATCAGAATCGGCGCGAGGTCGCGCACACGCGGGAACGTCAACCCCAGGAACCTGCGACCCGCCACCGTAAACAGGGCGCGTTTCTGCGCCAACAGTTGAGCGAAGAAGATCAGCAGCAGGATCTTGGAAAACTCACCCGGCTGGATAGAAAACGGACCAAGCCACAGCCAGATGCGGGCATCCGCGTGGCCTTCCGGCTGCGGCCACACCAGTGGCAGCGCCAGGAAAATTAGGCCAACCAGGCCTAGCAGGTACGAGTACCGCGACAGCGCTTGGTGCTCGCGCACGACGAGCAGGGTGAGCACCATCAGCCCCACGCCGACAAGCGACCACATCATCTGCCGCTCTGCCAAAGGCCCGTATCCAGGGCGTTCGGCGAGGTCAAGCCGGTAAATCACCACTAGTCCGATCGCATTGAGCAGCGCCACCATCGGCAGCAATACCTGATCCGCGTGTGGCGCAAGAAACGCCAGCGACAGGTGCGCGATCGCGTACACACCGATGAACCCGCCCACGAGGTACAGCATTTCGGTGGACAGGGTGTGCCCCTGGCTGGTCTCCAGCCCGAACAGCATGAGCAGCAGCAGGCCGGTGGCGAACAGGAGCAGCAGCAGTTCGCGGCTACGTGCAGTCAGCCTGCTCATTGAACCTCCCGGCACTTGTTGTCCTCGGGCTTTTGCTTATCCACACAACCCGGCAAGGCATCATCCGCCAAGTCCTTCAACCGGCCAAGCACTTCGTCGTACGTGCCGGTAAAGCCCTCGTCGACAATTGCTTCGCGCTCTTCCTGCGGCAGGTCATCGACGCTAAACAGGTGGCAGTCCTCCGGCGTAGAGTTCGCCGAAATCACACGCAGATCGCCGTCCTTGCCCAGGCAGGCGTGCTGTATGCGCTCGACCTTCTCTGCGGCGAATGGGTTGCTGCGCGAGGTGTGCTCCACGACGAACTGCCTGTCGTCGTTTACTGTCAGCGCGTACTCGTCCACAATGCGGGACTTCGACCACACCGCACCGCCAACAACCAGCGCCAACAGCAGTACAAGCGTGGCGACGACCCACGGCCACACCGAGCTCGGCTGCTTAGCCTTCGCGGTTGCTGAGTGGGACTCCTCGTCGGAGTCGGTGGAATCCGACTCCTGCGTCTTCGCCCGGTTGTGGTCCGGGGTGATCGTCTCCGACTTGCGCAGCAGCGCCGCGGCCCGGCTCGCGGAGGAATCTGGGTGTGTCTGTTCCACAGCCGGCACCAACGCGCCGGCCTTCACTGCGGCGGGTGTTTCGGGGACGTCCGCGTCGTCGTCAACCTCGACGACCTCGGCCACCACTACGGTGACGTTGTCCGGACCACCGGAACGCAACGCCAACTCAATCAGGCGCTGCGCTGCCATCTCAGGCGTGCCGTCGCCGAGCGCGATCTCGATCGTCTCGCGCGTCACCGGATCCGACAACCCGTCGGAGCACAACAACACGCGGTCGCCCGGCTTGACCTCGACGAGCTCCAGGTGGGGCTCGACCTCGCGGCCCGTGTACGCCTTGAGAATCAGGGATTTCTGCGGGTGGCTGGACACGTCCTCGGCGGCGAGCTTGCCTTCGTCGACAAGCGACTGCACGAATGTGTCATCCACCGTGAGCTGCGTAAGTTTTCCGTCGCGCAGCAAATAGCCGCGCGAATCACCCACGTGAATCAGACCGAACTGCTGGCCATTGAACATCAACGCCGTCAGCGTCGTACCCATGCCAGCCTGCTCCGGGTGAGTCCCCACAGACTCCGCGATGGACGCATTCGCGTCCTCTGCCGCCGCACCCAACAACGCCAACATGTCGGCATCTTTCGGGTCGCGGTCGAGGTGCTCCATGTGCTCCACCATCAACTGGGAAGCAACCTCACCAGCAGCGTGGCCGCCCATGCCATCCGCAAGCACCAACAAGTGCGGACCCGCATACGCCGAGTCCTCATTATTAGTCCTGACCAGGCCGCGATCGGACGCGGCGACGAAATCTAGCGCGAGCTTCACGGCATTAGCCTCACAATCGTGCGTCCCATCTTCATATCCATGCCCACGGTCACCCGCTCAGGCTGATCAATTCGCACCCCATTGACAAAGGTGCCGTTGCGCGAATCCAAGTCCTCCACAAACCAGTCACTGCCACGCCGGAACAGGCGCGCATGGCGTGACGACGCATAATCGTCACCCAGCTGGAAGTCATTGTCACCAGCCCTACCAACAGTGAACTCCTCCAAGCTGGCAATCTCCATGTGGGAGCCTTGCAACGGGCCCGCAACAACCGCAAGAGTGCGCGCCTTTTCCCTCGGCGCAGGCGAAGAAGCCACCGCTTGACGACGAACCGCCCCACCCGCCGAGACAACATCCTTACGCTGCGTCCACATCACCAGCAGGATGAAGACCCACAACAGCGCCAACAAACCAAAACGCGCGCTGAGGATAATTGTGGAATCCATCTCAAACCTTCCGGTGCTTTACGGCTGGAAATATTCAGTACTCGGGTGCGACACCGAATCCGTGAAGTCCGGCTCATTCGCATTCATCGGCACCTCATCCTGGCCGCCAACAATACGAACCTCGATGTTGGAATGGCCCAGCGTAATCACGTCGCCATCCGCCAGCATCCAGTTATCCACCGGCTCATCATTGACCGTCGTGCCGTTCGTGGACTGCAAATCCACCAACACCGCAACCTGGCCATCCCAGGTGATCTCCGCGTGCTGACGCGACACACCCGTATCCGGCAGACGGAAATCAGAATCATTCGAACGGCCCAAAATGTTGGACCCCTCGTGCACCAAGTACGTACGCGAAGAGCCATCCTGCAGCAGCAGGCTCACCGTGGCATTCTGCCCAGTTGACTCGCCAGTATTCGGTTCGGACATTGCATCCTCCTTACTCTCCGAGCCCAAGGCACGGGCACGCTTCTTCGGTTCCGCCACAATGGCGTCGAATCCACTCACCACATCCGGCATCGTGTCGATATACGACGACACACGGAGCTGGCCCGTCCTCAAACCCGACTCCTCGGCAATACGCACAACAACTGGCCCATCCAAGAACCACTGCTTGTTGCGTACGTACCGCATGAGCTGATCGGCAAGGTCCGCAGGAAGGTCACGATTCTTGGACAAGTTTTCCAAGTCCTTCGAAGACACACCCACGGCGTACACATTCGGGGCGACATACTCGTCCCGATCCGTGACCACCAGCGAGTCCTGTGCCTCCTGCTTGACCAGCACCTCAATCTCCTCCGGCACAACCTTGCCGCCAAACAGCGCAGCCATAGAGTTATCCAAGCCGCGCTGCAGAGAACTATCGAGCTTTGCCAGCTTGTCCATTACCGCCACTTCCCACGCACCTCCTTTCTTCACATGCAAATTTAAGTAACTCGGACAGTATAGGTGCCCACCCCGACACGACCTATCTGAAAACGCAGTGCGCGTGTCTAAAACATAGTGTGGGCTGGCGGTTTGTAATTTCCATACGGCTCGTTCTATATTTATCAAGTCGCCCGCCCGGGTGGCGGAATTGGCAGACGCGCTGGCTTCAGGTGCCAGTGTTCGCAAGAACGTGGGGGTTCAAGTCCCCCCCCGGGCACAAACCAAGTCCCGACACATACTCCCCGGAGTGTGGGTCGGGGCTTTTGCTGTTTTGACCCCTGAAGGTGGTAGGAAATTTGGGTTAAGCGACAAAATGTGTGTCTGCTA
>NZ_KV789300.1:0-1442 GCF_001807545.1 Corynebacterium sp. HMSC08F01
GTGGAAAGTTTTTTCGGTGTGGGATGAGCTCGCGGCCTATCAGCTTGTTGGTGGGGTAATGGCCTACCAAGGCGTCGACGGGTAGCCGGCCTGAGAGGGTGTACGGCCACATTGGGACTGAGATACGGCCCAGACTCCTACGGGAGGCAGCAGTGGGGAATATTGCACAATGGGCGCAAGCCTGATGCAGCGACGCCGCGTGGGGGATGACGGCCTTCGGGTTGTAAACTCCTTTCGCTAGGGACGAAGCGCAAGTGACGGTACCTAGAGAAGAAGCACCGGCTAACTACGTGCCAGCAGCCGCGGTAATACGTAGGGTGCGAGCGTTGTCCGGAATTACTGGGCGTAAAGAGCTCGTAGGTGGTTTGTCGCGTCGTTTGTGTAAGCCCGCAGCTTAACTGCGGGACTGCAGGCGATACGGGCATAACTTGAGTGCTGTAGGGGAGACTGGAATTCCTGGTGTAGCGGTGGAATGCGCAGATATCAGGAGGAACACCGATGGCGAAGGCAGGTCTCTGGGCAGTAACTGACGCTGAGGAGCGAAAGCATGGGGAGCGAACAGGATTAGATACCCTGGTAGTCCATGCCGTAAACGGTGGGCGCTAGGTGTGAGTCCCTTCCACGGGGTTCGTGCCGTAGCTAACGCATTAAGCGCCCCGCCTGGGGAGTACGGCCGCAAGGCTAAAACTCAAAGGAATTGACGGGGGCCCGCACAAGCGGCGGAGCATGTGGATTAATTCGATGCAACGCGAAGAACCTTACCTGGGCTTGACATACACCAGACCGGGCCAGAGATGGTCTTTCCCTTTGTGGTTGGTGTACAGGTGGTGCATGGTTGTCGTCAGCTCGTGTCGTGAGATGTTGGGTTAAGTCCCGCAACGAGCGCAACCCTTGTCTTATGTTGCCAGCACGTGATGGTGGGGACTCATGAGAGACTGCCGGGGTTAACTCGGAGGAAGGTGGGGATGACGTCAAATCATCATGCCCCTTATGTCCAGGGCTTCACACATGCTACAATGGTCGGTACAACGCGTTTGCGAGCCTGTGAGGGTGTGCTAATCGCTGAAAGCCGGCCTTAGTTCGGATTGGGGTCTGCAACTCGACCCCATGAAGTCGGAGTCGCTAGTAATCGCAGATCAGCAACGCTGCGGTGAATACGTTCCCGGGCCTTGTACACACCGCCCGTCACGTCATGAAAGTTGGTAACACCCGAAGCCAGTGGCCTGTCATGGGAGCTGTCGAAGGTGGGATCGGCGATTGGGACGAAGTCGTAACAAGGTAGCCGTACCGGAAGGTGCGGCTGGATCACCTCCTTTCTAAGGAGCTTTTATTTTTCGCCCACAGTTGTGGGTGTGGTGGTTGAGTATCCGAGTGTGGTACTGCCACCTGTTTGTTTTAAAAATGTCCGGGTGGAGACACACCCAGCCACGATCATCATGCTT
>NZ_KV789301.1:0-677 GCF_001807545.1 Corynebacterium sp. HMSC08F01
GACATGGAGTCCAGCCACTTATTGGACACGATGTCTAGAGACTTTTTGGACACTGAACCGGTGAAATGGTCGGATGGCTATTTCATCGCACACACGCAGAAAGATCGCGGATTTCGATCCGGTCCGCGACGGAAAAACTATCAAGCAGTTTTGCAAGGATGAGAAGATCTCTCGGCAGACGTTTCATAACGTCAGGGATCGTATTGCTCGCCGTGGGCGGGCGGGTATTTTGCCGGACAGTACCGCGCCGAAAAATCCTGCCCGCAAATACACCGAAGCGGATCGCCAAGCAGTCATCGACGCTAGAGTCACGTTGCAAGAGCAGGGGCTAGACTACGGCCCGTTGTCGATCTTTTACCACCTGTTCGACACAATCGGCCCGGAGCGCACTCCATCTCGGTCGACCATCGCGGATTGGCTGCACGACGCTGGAGTAGTTGACGCGAATGCCCGCAAGCGCCCACGCAGTTCGTATAAGCGGTTTGCCCGCGACTTTGTGTGTGAACTGTGGCAGATCGATGCTGTGGTCTACCGGCTATTCGACGTCGAACATACCCAGGTCACGATCTATCAAGTTATTGATGACGCCAGCAGATTCGATGTTGGCACGAAAGCGTTTCCCCGGCCTGAAAACGGCGAGGATGCTCGCATCACCTTGAAAGAAGCATTCGACCGAT
>NZ_KV789302.1:0-1816 GCF_001807545.1 Corynebacterium sp. HMSC08F01
AACGGCCTAAAACAACTTGACAAAACACAGGCGGTCATCGTGCCGGATAATGCTTCTACGGCGACCTACCGGCCGAGGAAGCATTCAGGCTACCGGATGGTCACTGACCGCTACGCAGCGTTTGCCGACTACTACGGGGTCACGATTGTGCCGACAAGGCCTGGCAGGCCCCGCGACAAAGCGGCAGTAGAACGTGCTGTGAAAATCGCCTACACCAAAATACTCGGGTATTTCAGCGACGAGGTCTTCTACAATCTCGATGAACTCAATGAGGCAATCGCTGACCGGCTTGCCGATATCAACAGCGCAATGACACGGGCTGATGGCACAACACGGCGCATGCGCTTTGAGCAAGAAGAAGCACCAGTGATGCGCGATCTGCCGCCGACACCGTTTACGGAAGTGTCATACAAGCGGTGCAAAGTCGACCGTAATTGGCACATCACCTGTGACTACCAGTACTATTCTGTGCCATTTCAGCTGGTAGGAGAGGCAGTGACGGTCAGGCTCACCCCGCAACTGGTGAGCATCTTCAACGGTGATCAACTAGTTGCTGAACACACACGCCTTCACGGATTCAAATACCGGTACTCCACTGATCCCAACCATGGGCCAAGCGGCGACGATGAAGGCCACAAGGCGCTCACCCGCGACGAACTCTTGGCTTGGGCCTCGTCGTTCGGTTCTGCAACGCACACAGTCATAGCGATGATCCTCGATCGTAATAGTGCCGCCGTCCCCCGCGGACTTCTTCAAGCTCGCAACGTGCTGGCCAACCTGGGCAAAAAGCACAGCAAAGCCACCCTCGAGCCGGCGTGCCAGCAGGTCTTAGAAAAGAAGCTGGCTCCAACTATGGCTGTGATCAAGCGCATCCAGACTGACATTGCGCACGCTCAGCAGCACCCTGCTGCACCAGGGCGAAAGACACAGCCCGCGACGAAGAACCAACAACGCCCAAGCGCCCCGCTTACCAGCGACGCAGCTGACGCCGTCTTCATCCGGCCTGCTGACCACTACGAAAACTAGAAGGAGTGTTAACCATGAGCAACATCGATGACGAAACAGTACGGGCAAAAATGCGGAAGCTTCGCGTATCGACCTTCGCTGATGTCTTCTACGAGATTGTCAACGACGAGGCCTACGCGGATGCGCTACCAGAGGACATCTTCCTCGCCGCAGTCGAAGAGGCCTACACACAACGGCAACAACGCAACATCGCCAGGCCATCACCCAGGCACAGTTCCGATACCCCGATGCGAGCCTTGCTGAAGTTACCCGGGCAGAGCAGCGCGGTATCAACATGCGCCAACTGAAACGAATCGCGGCAACGAACTGGCGGGAAAACCCGACCAACATTCACATCCTCGCACCAACCGGAACAGGGAAAACATACATAGTCTGCGCCATCGGTATTGCTGCGTGTCAGGCCGGATACTCCGTGGCCTACTACCGGCTGGACCAACTCGTAGACATGTTGGCGGTCTTCTCACCGACTGACCAAAACTACCTCGATAAGATGCGGAAACTGATCAATGTCGATGTCCTTATCATCGACGATTTTATGACCATGAGCATCAACCAGCGCGGGCAAGAAGACCTGAGCAAGATCATATTCGACCGCGACGGTCGGCTCCCAACACTGATCTCCTCCCAATCGGCCGCCGCCTATTGGGTCGAAGCCCTCCCCGACAGAGTCGGAGCCGATTCACTCGTTAGCCGCCTCAACAACGGCCACCGAATCCGCATCGGAGACTTCGACATGCGCAAGGCCACCGCCCCAATAGATCCGGACGAATAAAGCAAACAGCCGGGCCGA
>NZ_KV789303.1:0-78861 GCF_001807545.1 Corynebacterium sp. HMSC08F01
CACTGACGCGAAGGGTTGTTGAACGATCTGTTTTGCCGTGGGTGCACTTCGTTGAACAATCTTTATACATGCATAGTATGCGGTTTAAGGGTGTTTTCAGCCAACACCCGCCTGTTTGAATCGCGACCTGCGGAAATGCCGGAACACCACCCGAAAACGTCCTAGAAATGGTCGGAAAGATTGTTCAACGACCGTGGAAACGGCCTGAAATGGTCGTAACGTGCGGATTGTTCAGCAATCCACACCACCGCCCTACCCCCGCAAATTACCCCCGTTTTACGAGCACAGACGCAACAACAGCGCTCAAGACACGAAAACAGGGTGTTTCACGCCCGTCTGCGCCGCCACAACGACCATCGTCTAGCTCCCCGAAACGCCAACCAGACGATCAGCTCCATAGTGACAATGACCCTCAACACCACCTGGGGGTTTGGAGCCGTCGAAACGAGACCGTCTAGCAACATCACGAGACCAGCTAGACGACCAGCAAAAGACACCGCGCCCTAAAAGCAGAAACGGGCTGATACGAGAACGAATCCTCGTATCAGCCCGAAAACAGGCCTAGCGATCGCGTTTAGTACTGCGGGTGGGAGCCTGTCAGCACGGCGCGTTTCTCGTCGCCTTCGCTGGTGGCGCGGACCTCGCCGAGCACCCACGCATCCACGTGACGGGCGGCCAGGATGGCCAGGGCGCGATCGCGGTCTTCCTCGGCAACGACGGCAGTCATGCCGACGCCCATGTTGAAGGTCTTCTCCATCTCCTCGTCCGGGACCTGGCCGACGGACTTGATGGTGCGGAAGATCGGACCTGGGGTCCAGGTGTTGCGGTGCATCTCTGCGACAAGGCCCTCAGGAATGATGCGTTCCATGTTGCCTGCCAGGCCACCGCCGGTGACGTGGCAGAACGTGCGAACCTCGCACTCGGCGGCCAGTTCTAGGCAGTCGAGTGCGTAGATGCGGGTTGGCTCGAGAAGTTCCTCGCCGAGCGTGCGGCCCAGCTCTTCCATCTCGGCGTCCAGGGGCAGGCCGGCGCGCTCGAGAAGCACGTGGCGGGCCAGGGAGTAGCCGTTGGAGTGCAGGCCAGACGATGCCATACCGATGATGATGTCGCCCTCGCGGACCTTTTCAGGACCAAGCAGTTCCGAGGCCTCAACGACACCGACTGCGGTTGCGGAGACGTCGTAGTCGTCCGGCTCCATCACGCCGGGGTGTTCAGCGGTCTCGCCACCGAGCAGCGCACAACCTGCCTGGACGCATCCCTCGGCGATGCCGCCGACGATTTCGGCGACCTTCTCCGGCACGACCTTGCCAATAGCGATGTAGTCCTGCAGGAACAGCGGCTCGGCACCACAGACGACAAGGTCGTCTACGCACATTGCGACGAGGTCGATACCGATGGTGTCGTGCTTGTCCATCGCCTGCGCAATGGCCAGCTTGGTGCCCACGCCGTCAGAGCCTGCTGCCAGCAGTGGCTCCTTGTACTTGCCCAGCGCGAACAGGCCGGCAAAGCCGCCGAGGCTGCCACGAACCTCAGGACGGGTGGCGCGCTTGGCGTGCGGGGCGAACAGTTCGACGGCCTTATCGCCGGCCTCGATGGATACGCCGGCGGCCTCGTAGGAAACTGGGGTCTGCTCAGTGGTCATTAGGCTTCAGCACCTTTCTGGATGCGTCGGACAAGGTCGGCGTTGGGGTTACCGTCGGGCAGCCCCAGGGGGTAGTTGCCTGTAAAGCAGGCGGCACAAAGGTTGTCTTCGTGTTGGTTCGTGGAGGCGATCATGTCGTCGATAGGCACGAACGCGAGCGAGTCCGCCCCGATCATGGTGCGGATCGACTCCGCGATCGCCTCATCGGAATCAGTACGGCCGTGGTTGGCGATGAGTTCGCCGGGGCTTGCGAAATCGATGCCGTAGAAGCACGGCCACTTCACCGGCGGCGACGCGATACGCACGTGCACCTCGGCGGCGCCGGCTTCGCGCAGCATGCGGATGAGTTTGCGCTGGGTGTTGCCGCGCACGATGGAGTCGTCGACAACGATGAGCTTTTTGCCCTCGATGACTTCGCGCACCGGGTTCAGCTTCAGGCGCAGGCCCAGCTGACGCAGGGTGTCCGACGGCTGAATGAAGGTGCGGCCGACATAGGCGTTCTTCATCAGGCCCTGCTTGAACGGGATGCCGGACTCTTCCGCGTAGCCGATGGCGGCGGGGGTGCCGGATTCGGGCACCGGCATTACCAGGTCGCCGTCCACCGGGGTGACGCGGGCGAGACGGCGGCCGATCTCGATGCGCGACAGGTTGACGGTCTGGCCGTCGATGATGGAGTCGGGGCGGGCGACGTAGACGTACTCGAACACGCAGTGCGCCTTCGGGGTCTCGGCGAAGCGTTCGGAGTGGACGCCCGCGTTATCAATCGCCACAAGCTCGCCCGGCTCGATATCGCGCACGAACGAGGCGCCGACGATGTCCAACGCACACGTCTCGGAGGCGATCACCCAACCGCCGTCGAGGCGGCCCAGCGACAGCGGGCGCACGCCGTGCGGGTCGCGCGCGGCGTAGAGGGTCTGGCCGTCGGTGACCATGAAGCAGAATGCGCCTTCGACGCGTGGGAGGAGTTCCCGTGCGGCGTCGAGAAGCGTCTTGTCCTCAGTGACCAGATCCGCCAGCAACGCAGACACCACAGCGGTGTCTGAGGACGAGCCCTGTCCGTCCACGCCCGACGCCGGGATGAGCTTGCGCTCGATCGCTTCTTCTTCGAGTTCCTTGAAGTTCACCAGGTTGCCGTTGTGCGCCAACGCAATGTCGGTGCCATTGGGCGAGGTGCGGAACATCGGCTGGACGTTTTCCCAGGAGTTCCCGCCAGCTGTGGAGTAGCGGGTGTGGCCGATCGCCACATCGCCCTGCAACGCCTCCAGGACAGGTTCGTCAAAGACCTGGCTGACCAGGCCGGTGTCTTTAAACACCACGACGTTGTCCTTGTCGCCTACGGCAATGCCGGCGCCTTCCTGGCCGCGGTGCTGCAGCGCGAACAAGCCGAAATAGGTCAGCTTGGACACGTCCTCGCCCGGTGCCCAGACACCGAACACGCCACATTCGTCGCGTGGTTCGTCGTTGTTCTCGAAGTTGGTCTTCCCCGTGGGGCTCTTCGTATGCACGACAAACACTGTATCCGAGGAATGTCAGCGGAGGGCAATTACTGGAAGACCCGCCGCGATCTCGCCTGCGCGCGATCCGGAAGCATCCACGTTGCCTTGCGCGAGTTCTTCCTCGAAGGTGGTTAAACCGGTGGCCAGTCGCATCCATGTGCGGGGATCCATCTCCACCACGTTTGGCGGCGTGCCGCGGGTGTGGCGTGGGCCTTCGACGCATTGCACCGCCACAAATGGGGGCACGCGCAGTTCCACGGAGTGGCCGGGGAGTTCTTCGGCGAGGGTGCGCGCGGTTCGTCGACAAGCATTTGCAATCTCGCTTCTCGACGACTCCTCATCCCCCTCGATCCATGCTTTGACCGCATCGACGGCCTGGCGTGTCAGTATCGGGTCCTGCTTTTGCACCATGTGGACCCATATTAAGGTGTCGGCATGTCCAAAACCCATGTAGTTGCTACCGAACGCTCCCCTCGCGTCACCCTGCGGTTTATGGCCTCCCCCACCGATGTGCTCCACTACGGCGCACAGGGTGTCTCCGGTGGTCGCGTGCTGGAGTGGATCGATAAGGCCGCCTACGCCTGCGCCGCCCAGTGGTCCGCCACCTACTGTGTGACCGCGTATGTGGGCCACATTCACTTCACCCGCCCGATCCCTTCGGGCCACATTGTGGAGGTGCGCTCGCGCATCGCCATGACGGGCCGTTCCTCGATGCACATTGTCAACGAGGTGCTTTCCGCCGACCCGCGCGAGGGCGTGTTCACCCGCGCCTGCGACTGCCTGGTCATTTTCGTGGCAAAGGATCCGGACACTGGCAAGTCCATGCCTGTGCCGACATTCGTTCCGACCAACGCCGAGGAGCGCCGCGTGGCCGAGGCCGCGAAGTCGCGCATCGACCTGCGCAAGGCCATTGAGGCGGAGATGGAGTCGCAGACATACACCGACGACTCCACGGCGCAGCGCATCGTGCACCGTTTTATGGCGAAACCAACCGATGTGAACTGGGGCGGCAACGTCCACGGTGGCACCGCCATGGAATGGATCGATGAGGCCGGCACGGCCTGCACCATGGAGTGGTCTGGCGAGCGCACCGTCGCCGTCTACGCGGGTGGTATTCGCTTCTACCACCCGGTGCACATCGGCGACCTGATTGAGGTGGATGCGCGCATCACCCGTACGGATGCGCGTTCCATTCACACCTCAGTGCACCTGCGCGCGGGCGACCCGCGTGGTGGCCGCGACAACTTGAAGGATGCGATCCACGCGACGTTTACCTACATCGGCATGGATATCGACGGCACCCCGCTGCCGGCACGTAAGTTCACGCCGGTTACGGAAGAGGACAAGCGCCTCTGGGATCACACGCAGACGCTGAAAGACCTGCGCGCACAATATGAGCCGGTGCCCATTGTGGAACAGGCACCGGCTATGCAGCGGACGGACTAGACGGCCGCGTTCGGCGCGGTTGCGGCTGCGAAGTGCGACGGCATGGTCGCAGCCCATGCATCGGCAAGCTCCTGCACGGAGATTTCTTCGCCGGCGACGCGCAGGACACCGTCCTGAGCCGTGTCGCCAAGCACTGCGACCGGGATGCCGGCTGCGGTAGCACGCTCGACCGCTGCTTCTGCGCGGTCACGAGAGACTGCTACGAGCACGCGGGATGCGGACTCGGAGAACAGTGCGGTAAACGCGTCCTCGTGGACGCCCTCGAGGTTCAACTCAGCGCCCTTGTCGGAGCCGAGCAGCAGCTCGAAGACAGCCTGGGACAGGCCACCCTCGGACAGGTCGTGGGCTGCTGCTACGCCGGCTGCGTTGCCGCCGAGGAACTGTGCGAGGCGCTCCTCGTTAGCAAGGTCTACCTGCGGCGGAAGGCCCGACAGGCCAGCGCCGGAGATGTCTTGCCACACGGAGCCGCCGAACTCGTCCTTGGTCTCGCCGAGCAGCACCAGGGTGTACTCCTCGTCGTCCGCGGGCAGGGCGTGCGGGATTGCCTGGGCAACGTCCTCGATGACACCGAGCACACCAACAACCGGGGTCGGCAGGATCGGGGTCTCGCCGGTCTGGTTGTAGAAGGAGACGTTGCCGCCGGAGACCGGGATTTCCAGTTCGGCGGAGCCGTCTGCCAGGCCGTGGACTGCTTCGCGGAACTGCCACATCACGTCCGGGTTTTCCGGGGAGCCGAAGTTCAGGCAGTTGGTTACCGCAAACGGGGTGGCGCCGGTGACGGCGACGTTGCGGTAGGCCTCTGCCAGCGCCAGGCGTGCGCCCATATTCGGGTCCAGGTAGGTGTAGCGCCCCGACGCGTCGGCGGAGACGGCAACGCCGCGGTTGGTCTCTTCGTTGATGCGCAGCACACCGGAATTGGCGTACTTGGCCTGCACTGTGTTGCCGCGCACGTAGCGGTCGTACTGCTCGGTGATGAAGTCACGCGAGCACAGTGCCGGGGAGGCAACCATCTTCAGCCAGGCATCCTTGATGTCCGCCTGCTTATCGACGACACCACCGCCCTGCACCTCATCCAGCCACGCCGGACGAGCGTACGGGCGCTCGTAGACCGGGCCTTCGTCGATCGTTGACGGCGGTGCGTCCACCACGAGTTCACCGTTGTGGAACACCTGGAGGCGGTCCTTGTCGGAGGTGACCTCGCCGATGACGGAGGCCAGCACGTCCCACTTGGCGCAGATTTCCATGAACTTATCCACGTCCTCCGGCGCCACGACGGCGCACATGCGCTCCTGGGACTCGGAGGCGAGGATCTCTGCTGCGGACATGTTCTCAGCGCGCAGCGGCACGTTGTCCAGGTTGACGGTCATGCCGCCGTCGCCGGATGCAGCCAGCTCGGAGGTGGCACACGACAGGCCACCGCCGCCGAGGTCCTGAATGCCTTCGACCACACCTGCGGCGTAGAGCTCGAGGCAGCACTCGATGAGCACCTTCTCTGCGAACGGGTCGCCCACCTGGACTGCTGGGAGCTTGCGCTCTTCGCCTTCCTCGAAGGTGGCGGAGCCCAGCACGGACACGCCGCCGATGCCGTCGAGACCGGTGCGGGAGCCAAACAGGATGACCTTGTTGCCGGTGCCGGATGCGAACGCGAGGTGGAGGTCTTCCACCTTGAGGGTGCCCACGCACAGTGCGTTGACCAGTGGGTTGCCGGCGTATGCGGCGTCGAAGACGGTCTCGCCGCCGATGTTCGGCAGGCCCAGGCAGTTGCCGTAGCCGCCGATGCCGTGGACCACGCCCGGAAGGACGCGCTTGGTGTCCTCGGCGTCGATCGGGCCGAAGCGGAGCTGGTCCATCACGGCGATCGGGCGGGCACCCATGGCCATGATGTCGCGGACGATGCCGCCGATGCCGGTGGCAGCACCCTGGTACGGCTCGACGAAGGAGGGGTGGTTGTGGCTTTCCACACGGAAAGTCACGGCGTCGCCGTCTCCGATGTCTACCACGCCAGCGTTCTCACCGATACCGGCGAGGATCTTCTTTTCCATCTCCTCGGTCATGGTCTGACCGAAGTAACGCAGGTGCGTCTTGGAGGACTTGTAGGAGCAGTGCTCCGACCACATCACGGAGTAGAGCGTGAGCTCCGCGTCCGTTGGGCGGCGGCCGAGGATTGCCTTGATCTTCGCGTATTCGTCATCCTGCAACCCGAGTTCCGCGTACGGCTGCTCAAGGTCAGGGGTGTCGACGGCGTTTTCAACAGTGTCGTTGTGCACAGTCATGGTCTTTTACGCTCCGATCTTCGAAATCGCGTCGATGGCGGAAGTGAACAGGCCCAACCCGTCGGTGGACGGCCCGGTGAGCGTCTCAATCGCGTGCTCCGGGTGCGGCATGAGCCCCACAACGCGGCCGGTTTCGTTAGTCACGCCGGCGATTGCGTTGATGGAGCCGTTGAAGTTGTCGGTGTAGCGGAAGACCACGCGGCCTTCCTTCTCCAGCGCCTCGATGGTTTCCGGGGACGCCTGGAAGCGGCCTTCGCCGTGCTTGGCGGGCACGTAGATGCGCTCGCCCAACTGGCTGGTCCATGCGGTGTCGTTGTTGGCTACTTCAAGGTAGGTGTCCACGCAGTGGAAGTTCAGGCCCTGGTTGCGGGTCAGCGCGCCCGGCAGCAGGCCGGCTTCGGTGAGGATCTGGAAGCCGTTGCAGATGCCAAGGACCGGCATGCCCTTCTTCGCGGCCTCCACAACAGCGCCCATCATCGGGGCCTGCGCGGCGATCGCGCCGGAGCGCAGGTAGTCGCCGTAGGAGAAGCCGCCCGGGACGACAACGGCGTCGACGCCAGTCAGGTCGTTGTCGGCGTGCCAGAGTTGCTTCGGCTCGGCACCGGCGAGGCGGACGGCGCGCAGCGCGTCAACGTCGTCGAGGGTGCCGGGAAAAGTAATGACTCCGATAGTTGCGCTCATCGCACAACCTCGAAGTCTTCAATCACAGTGTTAGTCAGCAGGGTTTCCGCCATGCGCTGCAGCTCGGCGTCGGTGACGGAGTCGTCCACCTCGATCTCGAATCGCTTGCCTTGGCGGACGTCGCTCACCCCCTCGACACCGATGCGGCCCAGTGCGCGCAGCACCGCCTGACCCTGGGGGTCAAGAATTTCGGCCTTGGGCATGACATTGACGACGACTCGTGCCATGAGAATCCTTCACATTTCGGGAGGTTGATCGACCTTTGCGGTACGGCAGCGAGTATATCGGACGGACAGACGCGTCCAGCAATATCGGATGACCGGCTACGTTAAGGGAATGTTTCGGGCTCGTCTGCTGTGGTTGGTGCTGGTGTCGTCGTTAAGCATCGCGCTTGTGCCACATGCTGAGGCGGTGGTGATCAACGAGGTCTACGGTGGCGGCAGCAATGCGCAGGCGCCACTGAACGCGGACTTTGTGGAACTGTTCAACCCCACCGGTCAGGACGTTTCAATCGACGGCTGGGAGCTGGAGCAGTTTTCCGCCAAGGGCAACTCCGGCACGGTGGTTGAGTTGTTCGGGGTGGTGCCGGCGGGTGGGTATTACCTGATCAGCGGGGTTTCCGGCGAGACGGGAGCCGATCTGCCGGCGCCGGACCGTGAGACCGCGTTTAACTTTTCTGCCACGAGTGCGGTTGCGGTGCTGCGCAACGCGGACGGCGAGGTAGACCGTGTGGCTTGGGGTGACACGCCACCCCATCTTGCAGAGGGAGCGCCCGGCGAGAAGACGACGAACCAACTGTCCATCCAGCGCGTCACCGATGGCGCGGATACCGACAACAACGCCGCCGATTTCCGCGCGGGTGCCCCCACTCCGCGCAATTCCGGCATCGCGCAAGCAGATCCGCGGGTGTTGACCATCGCGGAGATCCAAGGCACCGGTGCGACCACTCCATATGAGTCAGCGACCGTGATCACCACCGGCGTAGCCACGGCAGTCTACGACGAGGGCGGCAAGCGCGGCTTCTTCATGCAAACAGGCGGCTCCGGCCAGCCGAAACAACCCGGTGACGCCTCGGACGGCATTTTCGTGTTCGTGGGCAAGCAGGGCCACTACCCCGCCCACGGCGATTCGGTGCGAGTGGAAGGCACGGCGAAGGAGTTCTACGGCCAGACCCAGATTTCGGCGAGCAGCATCTCGCGTCTCAGCGACGCCCTGCCCGCCCCAACGCCCATCCCCCTCGATGCCCTCCCGGCGGGCGACGCGGCCCGCGAGCCCTACGAGGGCATGCTGGTCAGGCCCGGCGCCTACACCGTGACCGGCAATGACAACCTCAGCCAGTACGGCACCGTGGGTCTGGCACCGGGCGCCGAGCCGCATTTTTGGCCCACGGAAAAGATCCGCCCCGACGCCCACCAGGTAGCGCGGATGA
Source organism: Corynebacterium sp. HMSC08F01 (assembly GCF_001807545.1). NCBI lineage: Bacteria > Bacillati > Actinomycetota > Actinomycetes > Mycobacteriales > Corynebacteriaceae > Corynebacterium > Corynebacterium sp. HMSC08F01. The sequence continues at coordinate 8,968 of NZ_KV789303.1, forward strand.
GCGCGCAGCAGGCGGCGGAGTTCGTCAACCTCGACGACGGACGCACCCGCAACTACGCCAAAGAACCCAACATGCCACTGCCGTACATTTCCCCCACGAGGTCCATCCGCACATTCGACACCGTGGCCTTCCAACAAGATGTGGTGGTGGGCTACAACAACGGGGATTGGACGTTCCAGCCGCTGCGCCCAATCACCGGTCAAACCCGCGCCGAAGATCTGCCGATCACCTGGGACGATTCCCGCGCAGGCATCCTCGATGCGCCAGCGAAGGTACGCGGGGATTTGTCCATCGGGTTTTTCAACGTGATGAATTACTTCACCCACTTCCCCGACATCGACCCGGAGCACGGCTGCACGAACTGCCACCTGTTCCGCGGCGCGCACGATGCGCAGGCCCTCGCGCTGCAAGAGGCGAAGCTGGTCAACGCGATCAACCAGCTCGATACTGCGATCCTCGGCCTGTCGGAGGTGGAGAACACCGCCCGCACCACAGGCGATGCCGCCCGGCGCGACGAGACGCTGCAGCACTTGGTCGATGCGCTCAATGCTGCGGCGGGGAGGATCGGTGGGCGGTGGTGTCGTCGCCAAGCGAGCTTGGCACTCGCGAAGACGCGATCCGCGTGGCGTTTATTTACCAGCCGGCGAAGGTGCGCCCGGTTGGGCAGTCGCGCATTTTCGATGACTCCACGTTCACCGGCATCGCCCGCCAGCCGCTCGCCCAGGAGTTCGCGCCTGCCGCCGGCGGTGACCACATTGTTGCGGTGGTGAACCACTTCAAGTCCAAGGGCACAGTCTCGCGTAATGACGACGCCACCGCCGACGGCCAAGGCAACAACGCCCGACTCCGCGCAGACATGTCGCGGACGCTGCTGGAACACCTCGACATGCAAGACGACTGGCACGGCCTACCCACGTTCCTCATCGGCGACTTCAACGCCTACTCCCAAGAAGACGCGATCGCCGTGCTCAACGACGCCGGCTACGCCACGATCCCGCAGGAACGCCCGTCGTATCAGTACGACAACAAGGTAGGCTCGCTCGACCATGTGCTGGCCAACGATGCCGCGATGGACCTCGTGAAAGATTCCCTGGTGTGGGCGATCAACAGCGACGAACCGCTCATCGACGAGCCCGGGACCCCATTCCGGTCCTCCGATCACAATCCGGTGAAGGTGGGTTTCGACGCCACCAGCTCACAGTCGTTGTCGTACCTCCGCGCCGGGTGGATTGTGGGCGCGGTGTTGTTGATGGCACTGCTCGCAGCACTGGTTCTTCGTCCGAAACAGATTGAAAACAGTTTCCAATAGTGATTGAATACCGCGTATGCAAAATCGTTTTCAGGCCAAGACCCTTGCCACGCTGGCTGCAGTCACTCTTGCAGGCACCGCGCTGACCGCATGCTCTACGGAGTCCGAAGACGCGGCCGAAGGTTCCGGCATCATCGCCACCACCGGGGTGTGGGCAGATGTTGCCGCCGCCGTGACCGGGGAGGACGTGGATGCGATCATCACCGGCGACGCTGTAGACCCTCACCACTTCGAGCCGTCCGCCAAGGACCTGTCTCGTATCAAGGAGGCGGCGACGGTCGTCGCTAATGGTGGCGCCTACGACGCGGCCTTGTACACCGTCGCGGAGCAGGACCGCATCGTGCACGCCATTCCGCTGCTCGACCACGCAGAGCACGATCACGAGCACGCCCACAGCGATCACCTGCCGGAGTCCCTCGACGAGTTGGAGCACGCCTGGTTCGCACCGTCAAAGGTCCGCGAGGTAGCCGATGCGGTGGCGCAGCGTACCGGTGGGGATGCTGGGGTCGTCGATACGCGAATTGCTGCAATCGAGGAGAAGCTCGCTTCCGTGCCGCACGTGCACATCGGCATGACCGAGCCGATCGCCGCCGGGCTTGTATGGGGCACTGAACTGCACGACATCACCCCGGAGGAGTACGTCAAGGCCAGCCTGAACCACCAGGAGCCGTCTGCGGCTGCGGTGTCGGCGTTTTTGAACCAGATCAAACAGGGCGACATTGACATGCTTTTCGTCAACCCACAGAGCACCAACAGCGCCACCGAACGGTTGGCCGCTGTCGCGCAGATGAAAAATGTCCCCATTGTTGAGATTCGGGAAACTTCCCCGGCAGGCGAGAGCTTCCTCGACTACTTTGAGAAGATCGTGGACCAAATCGTGGAGATCGCCAACAACGCCGAGCCGAGCTTCCACCACCATTAGTCAGGACATACACATTTGATTGCTGAGCTACGCGGCGCCGCCGTCGACCCGTTGTGGTCGGGCCTCGACCTGACCATTGAACGCAGCGAATTCATCGCGGTGCTCGGCCCCAATGGGGTGGGCAAATCCACCCTGTTGGGCACGTTCATGGGAACCCGCCGCCTCACGCACGGCTCGGCGGAAGTGCACGGCCGCATCGGGTTTATCCCGCAGCAACACATGTTCCCCAAAGACCTCCCCGTTCGCGGGCGTGACCTGGTCAAACTTGCAATGGGGAAACGTACAAAACCAGAAGACGTCGAGTCGCAGCTTGCCTCCGTCGGCGCGCAATCGTTCGCCGACCGCCGCGTCGGCATCCTCTCCGGTGGGCAGCAACAGCTCATCCGCCAAGCACAAGCCTTCGCGCAGGATCCGGAGCTTGTGCTTGCCGACGAACCCCTGCTCTCCCTCGACCCCGCCCGCGCACGCGACACCGTCACGCGACTGGCAGAGCACCCAGCTGCCGTAGTGTGCGTGACGCACTCCATCAACCCGGTGCTCGACGTGGTGGACCGAGTGCTCTACATCGGACCTGAGGGCCACGTCATCGGGCCCGTGGCCGAGGTGATGCGCTCGGAGGTGCTTAGCGAGCTCTACGGCACACGAGTAGACGTTGTGGAAGTCGACGGACGGATGGTGGTCCTGTGAGCACGTTTATCGCCGATACCTCGTACCTGCTTGGCCAGGACTTCGTCCAGACCACGCTCATCGCGTGTGCGTTTCTGGGCATCCTGTCCGGCGTGATGGCACCACTGATCGTGCTGCGCCAGATGTCGTTTTCGGTCCACGCCACCTCTGAGCTAGCACTCATGGGCGCATCCGCCGCGCTACTGTTCGGCCTCAACGTCGGATTCGGCGCGGTCGCGGGTGCGATCGTGGCGGCGCTGGTACTCGCTGCGCTGGGGCTGAAAGGCCAGCAAGATTCCGCCGTGGGCGTGGCGATGAGTTTCGGCATGGCCCTATCCGTGCTGTTTATCCACCTCTACCCCGGCAACTCCAACCGTGCGCTGGCACTTCTGACCGGCCAGATCGTGGGCGTGTCCGCCCAGAACGTGATGCTGTTGGCGGCAACCACGGTGCTGGTCGCCGTCGCGGTTGTCGTGTTGTGGCGCCCGTTGCTGTTCGCCTCCGCGGATCCGGTGATGGCAGCCGCGTGCGGTGTCCCGGTACGCACGATGGCGCTGGTGTTCGCGGTGCTGGTCGGCATCGCCTCCGCACAGTCGGTACAGATCGTCGGCGCACTGCTGGTCATGTCGATGCTGATCACACCCGGCGCGGCCGCCGCCCAAGTCACCGCCAACCCGGTACGAGCGGTATGGCTGTCAATCCTGTTCGCCGAGGTTTCCGCGATCGGCGGCATGGTGCTCTCGCTCGCCCCTGGTGTGCCGGTGAGCGTGTTCGTGGCGTTTATCTCCTTCGGCATCTACCTTCTGTGCCGGGTGGTCGCCTACCTGAAGGCGCGGTAGTCGGCAGGTTTTGCGCCAGCCTCGATGGCCTCAGCCGCCGCAGCGAGGAAGTCGCGGCGCACCTTCTTCTGCCCCAACTCACGCCCGGACACGGACAGGCGGATCGTGTTGCCTTTCTCCGCGCCGCGCCCGGCGGCCTTGATCACGTTTCGGCGCCACCACTTCGCCGCACCGTAGCCCTCACCCACCGACAGGTTGCGGGCCTGAGCAAACTCTCCGCGAGCCAGCCGGTAGATCCCCTTCGTCGACGCCGCGACCACAAACCCGAACTCCCCCATCACCTCAAGCGTGCCCTCGGACATGCGCCAACGCGGCGGGGCAAACATGTCCAGGTCAAAGCCCAGCGCAGCCATCTGACGGGTCGCCCCCTTTAAGCGCAGCCGTGCTTCGTGGGCACCGAGGGTGGCAAACTCACTGCGCCTGCCCTGTACCGCCTGGTCGAACCCGTTGAGCAGCAGCGCGCGATCATCGCGCTGCTCTGCAAGCCAACCCCTGGTGGTGGTGTCTTTGGCCAGGTGCCAGGTGGCGTCGATATGCGGCGCCACAAGCAGCGACACCGGCACGCGTTCCTTATCCAGGTCGCGCACCATGCTTGTCACGTCGTCCAAGGTGGCGTCGAAGATGGACGAGATAGAGACAAGCAGGCTGCCGGGCATAGCCGGGATTATCGCACAGGTTCGTCGACTGCGCCCGACTTCACCAACGTCCACGCGTACTCAAACGCGGTTTGCTTCCACTTGGCGTACCGGCCCGATACACCGCCGTGGCCTGCGGACATTTCGGTCTTGAGCAGGATCTCGCCACCGGTGGCTACCTCGCGCAGTTTTGCCACCCACTTCGCGGGCTCTACGTAGAGCACACGGGTGTCGTTCAGGCTGGTAATCGCCAGAATGTCCGGATACTTCTGTGCCTTGACGTTCTCGTACGGGGCGTATGTAGCCATGTAGTCGTAAACGGTGACGTCGTGGTACGGGTCGCCCCATTCCTCCCACTCGCCGACGGTCAGCGGCAGTTCGGGTTTCAGGATGGAGGTCAGCGGGTCCACGAACGGCACGATCGCCTGGATGCCGGCGAACTTCTCCGGGGCCATGTTCGCCACCGCGCCCATGAGCAGGCCACCTGCGGAACCGCCTTCGGCGACCATCTGCTCGTGCGTGGTCAGCCCTTCGGCCACTACGGCGTCGGCACACGCGATGAAGTCGGTGAACGTGTTCACCTTGTGCAGCATCTTGCCGTTGTCGTACCAGCCGCGGCCCATCTCACCGCCGCCGCGCACGTGGGCGCACGCCCAGATCATGCCGCGATCCAGCAGCGACAGCCTCGCTACAGAGAAGCCCGGGTCCATCGACGCCTCATACGAGCCGTAGCCGTACAGCAAAAGCGGCGCAGGGCCTGTGACACCCTTGCGGCGCACCACGGATACCGGCACCTTCGCGCCATCCTTCGCGGTGGCCCACACGCGGAAGGCCTCGTAGTCGTCGGCGTTGTAGCCGCCTTCGACTTCCTGTTCCTTCAGCAGCGTCATCTCACCGGTCGCCACCTCATAATCAACGACCTGCGACGGCTGCGTGTACGAGGAGTACACGATACGCACCACCGGCGCGTCCCACTCCGGGTTGCCGCCGAGGCTCGCGGTGTAGAGCTCCTCAGAGAACTCAAGCTCGGTGAACTCGCCGAAGCCATTGCTTAGCGACGACACCGCCAACCGCGGAATCCCTCCCCGGCGATACCCCATGAACATGAAGTCGCGGTACGTATCGATGCCCTCGATACGCATCGAATCGGAGTGCTCCACCAGCACGTCCAAATCGCACAGCGCCGGCAACTCACCGACCGGCGTGGTGGCCACACAGAAGTTCGGCCCGTGGGCGTTGTGGGTGATCACCCACTGCTCTTTACCGTCCACCACGCAGTAGTCCGGGTGGTACTCAATGCCGGACTCGCGCGGCCACAGCACCTCGAACTCACCGGTCGGATTGTCCAAATCCAGCACCCGGTACTCGGAGGTCAGCGAAGAGGACGTCACAATCATGAGGAACCGCTCCGCGCGGTCCGCCCCCACACCGACGCCGAATTTCTCGTCCGTCTCTTCGTAGATCAGCACGTCGTCTTCGGCCGGGGTGCCCACCTTGTGGCGCCAGACCTGGTGGGGGCGCCAAGCGTCGTCCACACGCACGTAGAACAGGTACTCTTCGCCGGCCCAGGTGGCGCCGTAGAAGATGTTGTCGAGGCAGTCGTCGAGAAGCTCGCCCGTCTCAAGGTTCTTAATGCGCAGCGTGAAGCGCTCGTCGCCTTCAGTGTCGTAGGAGTAGGCCAACAGACGACCGGTCGTGGCCACCGAGGAGGCGCCCAGGGAGAAGAACTCGTGGCCTTCTGCCAGTTCGTTGATGTCCAGCAGGACCTGCTCGTCCGCCATGTGGTCGTTGACCTCGGGCGGTGTCCACGGCTCGTCACGCGTCGGCACACGGCAGGAAATGCCGTAGTTTTTGCCCTCAATGGTGCGGCCGTAGTACCACCAGTCGCCCTGGCGCTGCGGCACGGACATGTCCGTTTCCTTGATGCGGGACTTGATCTCGGCGTAGATGTCGTCGACAAGCCCGGACCACGCGGCGGTCTTCGACTCCGTGTAGGCGTTTTCAGCTTCGAGGTAACTGATTACCTCGGGGCTTTCTTTGTCCCGCAGCCACTCGTAGTCGTCGACAAAGTCGCGGCCGTGGAACGATCGTGTAATCGGGTGCTTCGCAGCTTTCGGAGCATTCATGCCCAGAAAGCCTACGCGTGCTCCCCCGGCCATTCAGAGAAGCGTCGGCCACTGAGGCGCTCGTAGGCCTCGATGTAGCGGTCGCGGGTGGCTTCCACCACGGATCCCGGCAGCTCAGGCGGCTGCACGCCGTCGGCCGGATCCCAACCGGACTTCGGGCTTGTCAGCCAGTTGCGCACGTACTGCTTGTCAAAGCTCGGCTGGGTCGCACCCTCTTCGTAGCTGTCGGCTGGCCAGTAGCGGGAAGAGTCCGGGGTGAGGACTTCGTCGGCAAGCACAAGCTCACCGTTTTCGTCCAAACCGAACTCAAACTTGGTGTCCGCCAGGATGATGCCCGTGGTCTCCGCGTACTCGGCGGCACGGGTGTAGACATCCAACGTTGCCGCACGCAGGCGCTCAGCCAGACCAGAACCAACCTTGTTGGCCACGAACTCGAAGGTGACGTTCTCGTCGTGGTCCCCCTGCTCCGCCTTGGTCGCCGGGGTGAAAATCGGCTCAGGCAACTTCGATGCCTCAGTTAGGCCCTCCGGCAGTTTCACACCACAGACGCGGCCAGTGGCGTCGTATTCCTTCTTGCCAGAGCCGGTGAGGTAACCACGCGCAACGCACTCGAAGGGCACCATGTCGAGCTTCTTGACCACCATGGCGCGACCGAGGACCTCTTCGGGAATGCGCTCGTCGTCAATCGGCCCCGCAAGATGGTTGGGGACATCGCCGAGCAGGTCGAAGAAGAACATCGACGTTGCGGTGAGGATACGCCCCTTGTCCGGAATGGCCGGCTCGAGCGAGAAATCGAACGCCGAAATACGGTCGGATGCCACCATCAGCAGCGTGTTGTCATCGACTTCGTAAATTTCGCGGACCTTGCCGCCGGCGAGATGGGCATAATCAGAAAGCTCTGGACGCATGCGCGTTAGTATATTCCCCGTGATCAAACGCGCGACTGCAGTCCTACTCCCCCTCGTTTTGGCTGCGTGCGGCACCCCTTCGGAGTTCGCTGGCAACATGCCAGCGTTTGAACCAACCCGCGACGGCACCACATTGTCCTTCGGCGACACCGCCCGCGTGGTCACCGAGGATGTGAGCTTCCACGTCCCCGTGCAGTGGGACGTCACCGTCGGTGCCCCCAAAACGCGGCGCGCTCCACGCAGCGCCGAGCAGGCAAACATGCTCGTGTGCTTCCCAGTCACGTTCACCCCGGTTGCGGTGGGTGAGTTCCCCGTGGACGTCACCGTCACGCTGCCGAAGCTCACGCCTATCGACGACACCCTCACCGCCAACACCGCCCAACCTGAATACTGCGGCGAAAGCACCCTCACCGGCTACACCCCGGACCTCACCGGGCCCCAGCACGGCTTCGTCGCCTCCTGGTCCGGCACCGCAGACCGGGGTGTAGTAGGCACCGGCGTCGAGGTCAGCACCCGCGACGCCACTGTGACCTTTACTTCCCCCTAGAGGATCTCGCCCGGGGTGTAGTTCGCAGCCTCCGGGTGCGCATCCACAACCTCTTGCACGCGTGCAAGCACACGATCCACCTGCGCCTCGGCAGCGCCGATGAACGCGTGGCGGTCCTCGAGCGCCTTGTCCAGTGCTGCCTTGTCCAACGGAAGGCGATCGTCGTTAGCCAAACGCTCCACAAGGTTCTGCTCTGCGCCGCGCTCGCGCATGTCCAGCGCCATAGCGACGGCGTTTTCCTTGATCACCTCGTGTGCGGTCTCACGGCCGACGCCGGCGCGCACCGACGCCATGAGGATGCGGGTGGTGGCAAGGAACGGCAGGTAGCGGTCCAGCTCGCGGTTGATCATGGCCGGGAACGCGCCGAACTCGTCGAGCACGGTCAGCATGGTTTCCAGCTGGCCGTCAATGGCGAAGAACGCATCCGGCAGCGCCACGCGACGCACCACGGAGCAGAACACGTCGCCCTCGTTCCACTGCTGGCCAGCAAGGTCGCCAACCATGGTGAGGTAGCCACGCAGGATGACCTGGAAGCCGCCGACGCGCTCACAGGAGCGTGCGTTCATCTTGTGCGGCATCGCCGAGGAACCAACCTGGCCTTCCTTGAAGCCCTCCGTGACCGTCTCGTTGCCAGCCATGAGGCGGATCGTGGTGGCCAGCGACGACGGGCCTGCACCCAACTGCACCAGCGAGGACACCACGTCGAAGTCGAGCGAGCGCGGGTACACCTGACCCACCGAGTCAAAGACGCGGTCGAAGCCGAGACCTTCTGCGATGCCCTGCTCGAGCTGCGCCAGCTTGGCCTCGTCGCCACCCATGAGATCCAACATGTCCTGCGCGGTACCCATCGGGCCCTTGATGCCGCGAAGTGGGAGCCGATCCAGCAGTTCCTCAATCCGTTCGATGGCCACCAGGATCTCATCGGCAGCAGAGGCGAAACGCTTGCCCAGCGTGGTGGCCTGCGCCGCAACATTGTGGGAGCGTCCAGCCATGACCAGGGACTTGTACTCGCCAGCGCGGTTGCCCACCGCCTTGAGCAGCGCGACTGCCTTGTCGCGGGTCAGTTCCAGCGCCTTGCGCACCTGGAGCTGCTCCACATTTTCGGTCAGGTCGCGCGAGGTCATCCCCTTGTGGATCTCCTCGTGGCCCGCCAGCGCATTGAACTCCTCAATGCGTGCCTTCACGTCGTGGCGAGTGACCTTCTCGCGCTGCGCGATCGAGTCCAGGTCGACCTTGTCGATGACCTTCTCGTAGTCCTCGATAGCGCCCTCGGCGACCTCGACACCGAGTTCCTTTTGGGCCTTGAGCACTGCGATCCACAGTTGGCGCTCAAGGATGATCTTGTGCTCCGGAGCCCACAGGGTGGCCATCTCCGGGGAGGCGTAACGGTTGCTCAAAACATTGGAATTATTCGGTTTCACGGCATTTATCCTAGGGAAATAGCGCCTTCGATGGCGGGGCGAGCGATGTCTTTGCGGTAGAAGGACCCGGGCAGTTCGATGCCCTCAATGATGCGGTAGGCGTCGTCCACGGCCTCCTTGAGCGTTGCGCCATTGCCGACGACACCAAGCACACGGCCACCAGACGCCACATACTTGCCGTCCGCTTCCTTGGTGCCTGCGTGGAGGACCTTCGTCGGGTCATCGAGTGCGTCGCCGGTGATCACGCCGCCCGTCTTTGCGGACTGCGGGTAGCCCTCGGCAGCCAGCACCACCATGGCGGCGAACCCCTCACGCCACTGCAGCGGCTCGATCTCACTCAAGCGACCTTGTGCGACGGCCAGCAGCACCTCCGCCAGCGGGGTCTCCAACAACGACAGCACGGCCTGGGTTTCCGGGTCACCGAAGCGGGCGTTGAACTCCACCACCGCCGGGCCTTCCGGCCCCCACGCGGCACCGATGTAGAGCAGGCCCTGGTACGGAATGCCACGGTTGACCATTTCGGTGGCCACGGGGCGGGCGATGTCGTCGACAAGCACCTGCACTCCGTTCTCCGGCAACCACGGCAGCGGCGCGTACGCACCCATGCCACCGGTGTTCGGGCCTTCGTCATTGTCGTAGGCGCGCTTGTGGTCCTGAGCGGGCAGCAGCGGCACGACCGTTTCGCCGTCGACGAGGCAGAACAGCGACACCTCCGGGCCTTCAAGGAAGGACTCGAACAACACCGGGTTGCCGGCCTCAATGACAGCTTCCGCGTGTGCCTTGGCCTCGGCACGGTCCTCGGTGACCACAACGCCCTTGCCTCCAGCAAGGCCGTCGTCTTTGACCACGTAGCGCGGGCCGTACTCGTCAAGCGCTGCCTCGATGGTGTCGGCGGATTCCACGCGGGTCGCCGTCGCCGTCTTCACACCAGCTGCCGCCATGACTTCCTTGGCAAACGCCTTCGAGCCCTCAAGCTGCGCGGCCGCCTTCGTTGGTCCGAAGACGGGGAAGCCGGCGTCGATCAACGCGTCGGCTGCACCCGCAACCAACGGCACCTCAGGTCCGATGACCACGAGTTCCGCGTCGATCTCACGGGCGAGCGACACAATATCTACTGGGGACGACACGTCGAGCGGACGCACCGTGGCCAGGCGGGACATACCCGCGTTACCCGGCGCGACAGTGAGCTCATTGCCGTGCATTGCATGGAGAAGGGCGTGTTCCCGGCCGCCCGAACCGATGACAAGGATGCGCATGCGATCCAACTTACCGGTAGCGTCGGAGACTATGAGCACTGTATTCAGCAAAATTATTGCAGGCGACATCCCGGGCCGAATTGTGTACCAGGATGACAAGGTCGCAGCCTTCCTCACCATCGAACCGGTCGCGTACGGCCACACGCTGGTCGTTCCCATCGAAGAGATTGACAAGTGGACCGACATCCCGGCGGACCTGTGGGCGCACATGAATGAGGTGGCGCAGAAGGTCGGACGGGTGATCGTCGATAAGTTTGATGCGCAGCGCGCGGGCTACCTCATCGCAGGATTCGAGGTCCCCCACGCCCACATCCACGTCTTCCCCGCCAACGACATGTCCGGCTACTCGCTGGCCAGCGCAATGCGTGCCGACGAAACCGACGCCGCCAAGATGGACGCCGCCGCCGACACCATCCGCGAAGGCATTAAGCAGCTGGAAGCGAAATAGTAAACGTCGAGCCCTCGCCCGGCGCCGTATCGACAACCACGGTGCCGCCGTGGGCCTCGATCAGCGATTTGGTAATCGCCAGCCCCAGACCCGAGCCACCGCCCGAGCTGCGGTTGCGCGACGCATCCGCGCGGTAGAAGCGCTCGAAAATATGCTCGGCGTCCTTCTGTTCCATGCCGCAGCCATTATCCGCAATGTCGAGGACCACACGGTCCAGGTTGTGCCGGATCGTGATGGTCACCTCTGCATCCGGACCCGCGTGCTTAAAGGCGTTAGTGACCAAGTTGACCACTACCTGGCGCAGCCGGCCGGGATCCCCCACCACGACAGGGACGTCTGGGGTGTCCTTGACCACGTCCACCACCCGCTCTGGGTAGGCGGCGTGCATCGAGTCCTTCACCGAAAGCGCAAGCTCGAGCACATCCACCTCCTGCTTCTCCAGGCGGGAACCCTCCGCACGGGTTAGCGCCAGCAGGTCCTCGACGAGCAGCTGCATACGCGCGGACTCTTCATCGATCTTGCTCAGCACCATTTGCGGGTCATCCACCATGCCCTTGCGGTACAGCTCGGTGTATCCGCGCACGCTGGTGAGCGGTGTACGCAGTTCGTGTGAAGCATCGCCAACGAAGCGGCGCATCTGCTCTTCCTGCGTTTTCGCATTTTCCAGCGATTCTTGCAAGCGGCTCACCATGGTGTTCATGGCAAACGACAGACTGCCCACTTCTGTCTCACGTGGCCAAGCGGGCACTCGCCTGTCGGTATCGCCTCCGGCGATCGCCAGAGCGGTGTTTTCCACAATCTTTAACGGAGCCAACGCACGTGCCACGAAGTAGTTACTTGCAATGCCAATGCCGACGAGCACCAGAGCCCCAACCAGCGCCTCAATCTGTGCCAGGGAGCGCAACATCCGGTACTCCGACTCCAGCGACTTCGCCACATACTGCACGGAGCCGTCGGACTGCTCCGTGGCAATGGCACGCCAGCGCTTCACAGTCGTCGTATTTGGGTCGCTGAGATCAGAAGTGATCGTGACCAACTGTCCGAAGTCAGTCGTTTTGATCTGGCTCCAATCTGGCGAGTTGACCTCCCCCGGGCGCGACACCATCACGCCCCGGTCCGGGTACAGCCTGGATTGGGTGAACTCACTCGGCAGGTTCCAAGGGTTGAACTGCCACACCGGCCCCTGGTGCGCCCACGTATCCAAGCCTTCCCGCAGCTGGTCGTCTGCACGGTCCAGCAGCAGGTTGCGCATGAGGAAGTAGATCAGCACGGAACTCAGTGTCGTACCGATCACGGAGATGACCATCACGGTGGTGACAAGTTGCCGCTTCAGTGGCTTCTTTGTCGGCCCCGTAAATAAGGAATACGCCATAACGTTGCGAAAGGCCTACTGACGTGGGGTGCGCAGCACGTAACCGACACCACGGACCGTGTGGATCAGCGGCACATCGCCCGTGTCTACCTTGCGGCGCAGGTAGGAAATGTAGGACTCGACCACGTTGCCGTCGCCGCCGAAGTCGTAGTGCCACACGTTGTCCAGGATCTTCGCCTTGGACACGACCACCTCAGCGTTGAGCATGAGGTAGCGCAGCAGGTTGAACTCCGTCGGGGAGAGCTCGACGATCTCGCCGGCTTTGGTGACCTCGTGGGTGTCGTCGTTAAGCGTCAAGTCCGCATAACGCAAGGTGGAATCCTGGTTCGAATCGTCCACCACGTTGCCGCGCCGCAGGATCACACGCAGGCGCGTGATCACCTCTTCGAGCGAGAACGGCTTGGTCACGTAATCATCCGCGCCAATGGTCAGGCCGTGGATACGGTCCTCCACGGCATCCTTTGCTGTCAGGAACAGCACCGGACTGTCAAGTCCTTCTGCTCGTAGCTTGCTGAGCAGCTCAAAGCCGTCCATCTCCGGCATCATCACGTCCAGGATGTACGCATCCGGGCGGGAGGTGCGCGCCAGCTCGAGGGCTTCCGCACCAGAGTTGGCGGTCTCCACATCAAAACCCTGGAACTTCAGAGACACCGTCAACAGTTCGACGATGTTCGGCTCGTCATCAACAACCAGCACCTTGAGGTTCTGCGAGTCAGCCATGGTTTGTGTTCTCCTTAATTTTTGCGGCAATCATGCACTTGCCACGATTAAACAACACAACGCTGTACGTCGCCTGTGTACTTGCTGCCCAAGGTTGAGCAAGTCGATCTTTGTTCGCCAAAGAAAGTGCCCCCTCGCCGATACGTATCGACGAGGGGACCCACGAGCTGGAGACGAGACTTGAACTCGCAACCTACGCATTACAAGTGCGTTGCGCTACCGATTGCGCCACTCCAGCAACGCGCTAGATCTTACACATAGCCCGTGGTCGCGCGAAAACCGCCAAGCCGATAGTGTGGCCTGTGTGGAAAAGAGATTGTGGGGAAAGCTCAGAGGTTCGCGCCAACGCTTAGCGACGATCGACGCTGCCCGCACCTCTCCTCCCCCATCCGTCCTCGCCCCAATCAACCTGACCGACCCGACAGAGGTCGCCGCGGTGATGAACATCGCCGCCCGTATCGGCGAGATCCTCATCGCAAACGCAACAACATCTGCGGACGCGATCAAGCAGATCCACACCGTGTGTTCGTCGTACGGCCTGCACTACGTGCACGTGTCCATCACGGTGAACACGATTACGCTGAACACCATCATCGGCGTGGACCATCGCACCCCGGTCACCGTGTTCCGCGTGGTCACCATGATCAGCGAGAACTACCACAAACTGCAGGAAGTGGACCGCCTGATCCGCTCGATCCGCTCAGGCGCAACACCGCCTGAGATGGCGGAGAAGATTCTCGACGAGATCGACAACGCCCCCATCCCCTACCGCAACACCCGCAACTTGGCCGGCTGGACTGTGATGGGTTTCTTCGTCGCCATGCTGCTCGGCGGCGATTTGCTGCTCATGTTCTTCGGCGGCCTGACCGCGTTTCTCATCATGGGCTTTTCCAAGTTGCTCTCCCGTGGCGGGTTGCCCGGGTTTTTTCACAATGTGATTGGTGGGTTCGTCGCCACGCTGCCCGCTGCAATCGCCTATGACTTTTCCGCCTCGATCGGGCACACGATCAACCCCAGTCAGCTGATCGCAACAGGCATCATCGTCCTGCTTGCAGGTTTGACGCTGGTGCAATCGCTTCTCGACGGCGTCACCGGGTCCATGGTCAACGCCTCCGCCCGCTTCTTCCAAGCCATGTTGGGTACCGGCGGCATCGTCGCAGGCGTCGCCGCTGGCGTGCAGGTTTCCGAGCTGGTCGGGATGCCACTGCCACCAGTCGAGGTGCTCCCAGCTGATGCGGCGTACAACAACGTGTGGCTGACCACCTTCGGTGGCGCGATGGCGGCCGCTGCCTTTGCGGTGTGTTGCTTTGCGGAACGAGCCGCTGTGCTGCTGTCCTTCGTCACCGCAGCGACAGGTTCATTCATCTTCTACATCGTGCTCACTCCGCTCGGCGCTGGCCGACTGTTGGCTATCGCGGCGTGTGCGGTCGCCGTCGGCTTGGCCGGCGGTCTCATTTCCCGTCGCTTCCTGATCAACCCGGTGATCACTGCTGTCGCCGGCGTGACCCCGTTCCTGCCCGGTTCGTGGATCTACCGCGGCATGTACGCACTGATGAACGAGCAGCTCCTGCTCGGCATGATGAACCTACTGACCGCGATCGGCACCTGCCTCGCCCTAGCCGGCGGTGTGGTGTTCGGCGAGTGGCTGGCCCGCCGCATCCGTGCTCCACAGCTCTACGTGCCGTACGAGGCGTTTAGGCGCGCTGGCCGGCTGACTTTCCAGCAGATTCGTCGGGTACGGCGCCGTCGTTAAGCAGGTGGCGTAGAATGATGGGGCTTTAGCTGTCGTTCTTGCAAGGAGGAACCCCCAAGTGCCACCTAAGATCACCGATTCGCGCCCCACCGCCGAACAAACGCATGCCGTTGAGGAGCAAACTGCGTCGGGCGCCCGTCGGATCGTGGCCACTTACGCTGAGGACTTCCTGGACGGCGTAACGCTCATGTCCATGCTGGGTGTCACCCCGCAGGGCTTCGTGTACAAGCGCTACGTCGAGGACCTGGAGCAAGCAGCGGAAGAGGAAGCGCCGAAGAAGGCCACGAAGAAGAAGGCCACGAAGAAGAAGGCGTCCAAGAAGAAGGCCACCAAGAAGAAGGCGACGAAGAAAAAGTCCACCAAGAAGGCAGTGAAGAAGGCTGCCAAAAAGACTGCTAAAAAGTCGACGAAGAAGACCGCCAAGAAGGCCTAATGGGTAGCAACGAGTTCCTCGTCGTGGCCAACCGCCTGCCTGTAGACAAGGTGGGCGACCATTACGAGGTCTCCCCTGGCGGTTTAGTCGCAGCCCTCGCACCGGTACTGCGCTCCCGTGGGGGCTGCTGGGTGGGATGGCCTGGCGATACCAGCGCAGAACTCGAACCGTTTGAGTTCAACGGCATCTCGCTGGTCCCCGTGTGCTTGGACCAGGACGACTTCGAGGGCTTCTACGAGGGCTTTTCCAACTCCACATTGTGGCCACTGTACCACGACCTCATCGTCACCCCCGAGTACAGGCAGGAGTGGTGGGAGCGCTATGTCGCCGTCAACGAAAAGTTTGCGCGGGCGACCGCCAAAGCCGCTGGCAAAAACGCCACGGTGTGGGTGCAGGACTACCAGCTTCAGCTCGTACCGGGGATGCTGCGCGAACTACGCCCCGACTTAACCATCGGCTTCTTCCTGCACATCCCGTTCCCGGCTCCGGCGCTGTTCCAGCAGTTGCCGTGGCGCGACGAGATCCTCTCCGGCCTGTCCGGCTGCGACCTGATCGGTTTTCAGCGCACCACCGACGAAGAGAACTTCCGCCTGCTCACCACCGATATTCGTACTGGCACCTTCCCCATTTCTATTGATGCGGATGAGGTGCAGGCGGCGACGGAGTCGTCGATACGCACACTGCGCAATTCGCTCGGCAACCCGAAGCACGTGCTGCTGGGCGTGGATCGGATGGATTACACCAAGGGCATCCTGCAGCGACTGCTGGCGGTCGAGGAACTGCTGGAGGAAGGCGAACTCGACGATATTGCCGTGGTGCAGTTGGCTACGCCGTCGCGTGAACGCATCGAGCACTACCGCAAGACCCGCACGGAAGTTGAGCAGGCGATCGGGCGTATCAACGGCCGCTTCGGCCAGGTCGGCCGCCCGGTCGTGCACTACATCCACCGCGGCGTGCCCAAAAACAAGCTGGGCACCTTTTATGCGGCGGCCGACATCATGCTGGTTACGCCGTTCAAGGACGGCATGAACCTCGTGGCCAAGGAGTACGTCGCCGCACACCCGAAGGGCGACGGCGCGCTTGTGCTTTCCGAGTTCGCAGGCGCTGCAGTCGAACTCAACCAGGCCTACCTGTGCAACCCGTTCGACCTGGGGTCCGTCAAGGCCGCGATTGTGGCCGCAACCAATCCTGATCCGGCACGCATGCGAGCGATGCACGACTGGGTCATGGAACACGACGTGACCCGCTGGGCGCGGGACTTCTTGGAGGCGTTGTGAAGCGCGCGCTGCTGCTCGCCCCGGTGATGCTGCTCGCGGCGTGTTCGAGCCCGCAGCAGTGGCACGTCGTTGGCGTGTACACCGACCCAGAGGCGCCCGTCGCGCGCAATACCGGCGGCGCATCCGTCACCTTTTCGGGTTCGTCGTTTTCTGGCACCACCGGCTGCGCTGAAGTGTCCGGCGAGTTTGAAGGCGACGACACTGTGCGCCTCCACGACGTCACCGTCGGCGACCCGGGCGACTGCGCCGGTTGGGGCCGCCACATACACGACCAGTTGGTGCCACTGCTTCACGACGACACCGAGTTCACCGTCACCCGCCCAACTGATACCGACCTTGTACTCACCCTGCTCAGTGACGCCGTGGATGCCCCGGCCGTTAAACTGCGCACATGGTGATTGCTCAGGCCGAAACGTTGTTGGTGTGCCTCGACTTCGACGGCACGCTTGCTGAACTCAACCCCGACCCCTACGCGGTCACAATGCATCCGGCGGCCGAGGACGCGATCCGTCGCCTTGCTGCTCTCCCCGGCACCGAGGTTGCAATCCTGTCCGGCCGCCACCTCGACGGTCTGCGCCAGGTCCTCCCTTCCGGCCTCAATGTCACCCTCGTCGGCTCCCACGGCGCCGAGCCCGGGCCCACGCTTGACGACGACTCCCGCGCCCACCTCGTCGACATCGAACGCCAACTGCGCGACATCGCCATCCCGCCCGCCTATGTGGAGGTGAAGCCGTATCAGAGGGTGTTGCACGTGGCGCCGGTCGCGGATAAGCAAGCGGCCCAGGACATGCTCGATGCCGCCGCTGCCCTGCCCGCCCGCAAGATCACACTGGGACATAACGTGGTGGAGTTTTCGGCCGTGGATATCACGAAGGGCACCTGGCTCGCCGAATACAAGCGCGACTTCGCGGCCACCGTGTTCGCGGGTGACGACGACACCGACGAAACCGCCATCGCCGCCCTCGGCCCCACCGACCTGGCGGTAAAGGTCGGCGACAAACCCTCGCTGGCGTCGCGTCGCGTCGCAGATGCTGACGCCATGGCTGAGCTCTTGGCAGAACTCGCCGACGAAAGGGAAGCATGGAACGCCTCTCGCTAGAGCACCAGGGACGCACTCGCACCTGGACCGCCGTCGAAGGCGACCCCGACACGCTCCTGCTGGTGCTGCACGGGTCGCGCCAGTCCGGCAACGTGATGCGCAACTTCACCGACCGAACCTTTGAAACCCTCGGCGCGACCGTGGCTTACCCGGACGGTGTGGAGCACCACTTCAACGACCTGCGCACCGGTTTCAACGAGACCGCACGCAGCCTGAACATCGACGACGTCGGTTTCTTACGCAAGGTTGTCGAACACCACGCCCCGCGTCGCGTGATCGGCATCGGCTTTTCCAACGGCGGCCAAATGGTCATGCGCCTCCTTTTCGACGCCCCCGGCCTCCTCGACGGCGCCGCTACCTTCGGCGCCTCCATGCCCGTCGAATCCAACACGTGTGTTGGCACTTCCGATTATCAGCCCACCCCGCTCGTTTCCGTCCAAGGCACCGCCGACCCGCTCGTCCCCTACAACGGCGGCGAAGCCGGGATCGGCGGCAACAACCGTGGCCAGACCCGTTCCGCAATCAACTCTGCGCAGTTCTTTGCGGAACTCAACTCGTGTGGGTGGCGGGGGTCGTCGACAAGCGGTGCCCTGCGTATCGACGACTGGCACGGCCCCGCCCCCGTCCGCCTCATCACCATCGACGGCTTCGGCCACATGGTGCCGGTAGCCAAAACGCTCGACGCGCGGCTTGGGCCCGGCACCGACGAGATCACCGGCGGTGAGGTTATTCAGCGATTCTTCTTTGACGAGCGAACTCACTAAGCACCACACCCGCCGCCACCGACGCATTAAGGGACTCCACCCAATCCGTCATCGGCACCGACATGATCACGTCGCAGTTCTCGCGCACCAGGCGTGAAATGCCCTTGCCTTCGGAGCCAACCACGATCACTACCGGGCCCGTGGCCTGGTCAAACGTGTCCAGGGTGTGCTCGCCGCCCGCATCCAGGCCGACGACCGTGTAGCCGTTGTCCTGGAACTTCTTCACCGTGCGAGTCACGTTGGTCACGCGCGCCACCGGCAACTGCGCCGCCGTACCCGCCGACGTCCGCCACGCCACACCCGTGACCTGCGCCGAACGCCGTTCCGGGATGATCACGCCGTTACCACCGAACGCCGCAGTCGAACGAATCACCGCACCAAGATTGCGCGGATCCGTAATGTTGTCCAGCACCACAAACATGCCGGGGCCATCCACCGACTCCAGCAGGTCATCCAGGTCCGCGTACTTGTACGGCTGGATCTTCAGTCCGATGCCCTGGTGCAGGCCGTTACCGGTCATCGCATCCAACTGCTGACGCGGCACCTCCTGCACCGGAATGTTCTTGCTGTTCGCCAGCGCAACGGCCTCGCTCAGACGATCATCGTGGCCAGTGCCCTGCGCGACGAACAACGCCTCCGACGGCACCTTCGCCTTCAGACACTCAATGACCGGGTTGCGGCCCACCACCAGATCCGCCACCTCACGATCGTGCCGGCCCTGCGCGCGGCGCTTCTGCTCCAACTTGCGCTTATGCGCCGCGTGGTAGACGCGATCCTCAGCCTTCGGCGTCGCACCCTTGCCCTTCAGTCCACGGCGACGCTGCCCGCCAGAGCCCTTCGTCGGACCCTTTTTGTTCTTCTTCTGTACGTCACGACGCTGATACGGTTTCGCCATCGTCTACTCCTTTACCTGCCACTGCGGCCCCTCGGCCGTGTCGGTCACTTCAATTCCCGCACGCGCCAACCGGTCGCGCACCTCATCCGCCGTGGCCCAATCCTTCTCCGCACGCGCGGTCGCACGGCGTTCCAGTTCAGCTTCCACCAGCACGTCTAATGCCTTGCTATTGCCATTGCTTGACGACGACGGCCACGCCCCCGGATCAACACCCAACACCGCCGCCATCGCACGCACCTGCGCCGCGATCGGGGCCGGATCGGCTGCCTTATTGCCCTCGCGCACAAGGTTGTGGATTTCTGCGAGGGCTTTCGGGACGGCGAAGTCGTCGTTAAGCGCCTGCTCAAATGCCTCAGTCCACGTCGACGGCTCCGGCATACCTGCGCGCTTCACAAACTCCTCAATGCGCCTAAAGCCGGCCGCAGCTTCCTTGAGCGCCTCCGGCGAATACTCCAACACGCTGCGGTAATGCGCCGACCCGAGGTAGTAACGCAACTCCACCGGGCGCACCTCCTCCAGCATGTTGTCGATGGACAGCACATTGCCCAGGCTCTTCGACATCTTCTCGCCAGCCATGGTCACCCAGTGGTTGTGCATCCAGTACTGCGCGAAATCATCGCCCGCCGCATGCGACTGCGCCTGCTCGTTCTCGTGGTGCGGGAACTGCAGGTCAAGGCCACCACCGTGGATGTCAAACGTGCCACCCAGGTACCACGTGGACATCGCCGAGCACTCCAAGTGCCACCCCGGACGCCCATCGCCCCACGGGGTCGGCCAACTCGGCTCACCCGGCTTCGCCGCCTTCCACAACGCGAAATCACGTGCGCCACGCTTGCCCGCGTTCGACGTCTCCCCCTGCTCCATCTCCTCAACCTTGTTGCCGGAAATTGAGCCGTAATCGCCGCCCGCCTTCACCCAAGCGTCGACGTCGAAGTACACCGAACCGTCCGCTGCATAGGCGTAGCCGTTATCAATCAGGCGCTGCATGTAATCGACCATCTGCGTCACATGCCCAGTCGCCCGCGGCTCCACCGACGGCGGCAACACACCAAGCGTGTCGTACGCACGGGTGAACTCACGCTCGTACGTGGACACCCACTCCCACCAGGGGCGATTGTGCTCGTCTGCCTTGGCGAGAATCTTGTCGTCAATATCCGTGACGTTGCGCACAAACGCGACGTCGTTGCCCTTCGCCGCAAACCAGCGACGAACAATATCGAACGCAACACCCGAACGCAGGTGGCCAATATGCGGCTTCGCCTGCGGAGTGGCGCCACACAGATAAATCGAAACGTGGCCAGGATTCACCGGCTCGAAGTCTCGCAGCGTGCGGGTCTTGGTGTCGAAAATACGTTGATTCACGCCGTTTATCCTACGTTGCCGTTCAATTCCACCAACGCAGTGGCAATCGCCGCCCGGCCCTCCTCCGAACCAGTGAACCCCATGTGGTCCGTCGTCGTCGCCGACACCGATACCGGAGCACCCAAAGCCTGCGACAACACCCGCTCTGCCTCCTCACGCACCGGGCCCATCTTCGGGGTCTGCCCAATCATTTGTGCAGAAACATTGACGACGGTGTGGCCGTGGTCGTCTACAAGCGCACGGAGCTCCTCGAGCAACTGCACCCCTCGGACCCCGTCATACTCCGGGCGGCCGACCCCGACGAACGAGCCGAGATCCCCAAGGCCCGCCGCCGACAGCACCGCGTCCACGATCGCGTGGCTGACAACATCGCCATCTGAATGACCTTCGCAACCATCCTGGCCCTCGTGCAGAATTCCGGCGATCCAGCACTCCTTCCCGGCCTGGATCTGATGGGCATCGAAGGCAGTACCAACTCGCAGATTCGTCATGGACTGAACACTACCCACTCCGGGGACGCCGAGTCGTATTCTTCGAAGCCCTCGCGCTCCAGTTCGAGGTCGCGCAGGTGTCTCTTCAGCGAGGCGAGGAGTTCCGGCGTAATCTCCGGCATCTTCTCCGGCGCATACTCGAACTTGCGGCCAAACTTATCCTCCAGCGTGGTGATCGTTTCCACGCAGGCTTCCCAGTCGTAGTCCTTTTCGTACTGCTCCACCGCCGAGTGACACCGGGCGTTGAACTCCGCACTGTCGCGGCGCCGCTTCCGACGCTGTTCCAGAGTGGACTTCCACCGCGGGTTTTCACCTTCGGCGAGATACTCGACGATCAAGCCGTCGGGTTCGCTGACCTGGAAGGTGCCGTCATCGAAAAGCCAGACGACTTCGCCCGTGACGTGATCGACCACATAGGTAGCGCGGCGGTCCGTCTTGATGTTGTGGTGACGCTGGCACAGACAGAACAGGTTCGACGGCGTCGTTTTGCCGCCGTTGCCGTAGGGAATGCGGTGGTCGAGCTGGCAGCGCCTCGCGGCAACGTTGCAACCCGGCCAACGGCAGGTACCGTCGCGGGTTTGCACGAACGCCTTCATTGCTTCGGTGGGCACATAGGCGTCAGTCTCGGCATGTTCAGCCTCGTCGAGGTCGATGACCTTCACCTTGGCGGTTTCTTTGAGCGCGTCGATGATTTCCGTGCCGTCTGCCCCCGACCAGCCGAAGCCGGGAACGAAGTAGCCGGCGCCTGGGGTCTTCGGCGAAAACACGTGCAGCACCAACTGAATCGACGAGTGCTGCTGGCCGGTGAGGATCATCTGCAGTGCATCGTCACGACTGAGCTTGTGTTCCTTCGCGACGGCACCGACATACATATCCATCAGACCAATCGTTGCCGAGTCGCCAGAGATATTCAGACCGGCGTCCCCGTCGTCTTGGCCATAGAACACGCCTTGGCAGGTGCCGAATGGCGCATCTTTTGCTTTCTTGCGAGCTTTCGTTTTCTTCGGGCTTGGTGCCAACTTCGCATCAACCTGCTTGATCCGGTCCCGCAGGCGGCGCTTTAGCGACGTCGCCGATGGCAACTCCATCCCGGCGGAACGCGGCGTGAACACCTTGACTAGGTAGTCGTCGAACTCAGCCAACACTTCGGGCGTGGCGAGATCGTTCAACCGGTTCAGGACGGTCTCGATTGCGCTAAGGCGCGTGATATCTAGCCGTCGCATATCAGCCTGCATTTGGCGTAGTTTCGGCAGGTCTGCCAAGACGCTATACCCAAGAATTCCGCTTTCAGCCCAGCTCACGGTACGGCCGGCGGCGCTTGCGATGCGCTGGCTTACCAGTTCGAAGTCGTCGATAATCGCACCGGGCTCAGCGTAAGCGTGAAAGATACTGTATTCCGCGTCTCGCATCGCTTGACCTGCGACGCTAATCTGGTCACCCTGACGTTCTGTTGCGAAGTATCCGGTAGACATTGTCCCCCCTTTCGATCTTTCAATCGAACATACATGCCACCACCGCGACAATGCAAGGGTTTTTCGAAACTTTTTAGATAATTCGTTCGAACGCCCTAGCTAGTTGCCGGGGATCTCGAACACGGTCGGCTCGGCCTCATCGGTAATGCTTTTCGCCAGGCGAAGATCGATCGGGGTGGTAATCTTGAACGCCATCGGATCGCCCTGAACAGTGGTGACGGGGGCGCCGTACCACTCCATCAGGGACGCGTCATCAGTTGCCACGAACTCCGGCGACTGCTCAAGGTAAGCACGGTTGGCGGCACGCAATTGGCGCAGGTCAAAGCCTTGCGGTGTCTGTGCGGCCCGCAAACGGCTGCGGTCCAGCGTCGCCTCCACCGCATTCACCGCACCCCCACTGACCTGTTTAATGGTGTCCGCGACAGGTACAACCGGCACCACCGCGGGCGCGCCATCGAGCACGGCACGGGCCACGCGGGCAATCATGCCGGGAGGGGTGAGGGCGCGGGCGGCGTCGTGGACGAGAACGCAGGCGTCGTCAAGCGAAATTGCTTCGAGCGCTGCGTAGATGGAGTCCGCGCGCTCCGCACCGCCATGCACAAACTGCACGTCGTGCCCCTGCAGGCACTGACGGGCGTGCTCCTCCATGGCAGGGCTGATGACGACGACCACCTGGTCCACAATCTCGGAGGTTTCCATCGCGGTGACGGAACGCTCCAAAAGCGTGCGCCCGCGCAACGGGACGTACGCCTTTGGCACCTCAGCGCCCAGCCGGGTGCCCTGACCTGCTGCGGCAACAACCGCTACGACACGGCGGTCCAAGGGCTCGTCTTACTCGTCGTCGAAAGAAAGCTCGTCGAGGTCAACATCATCTTCGGCGTCAATATCGCCCGGCGCCTCGGAGATACCGGCCTTGACCTGCTCGTCGATAATCTTCTGGATCTCGGCTTCCATCTCCTCGACCTTCTTCTCATCGACGGGCTCTGCAAGCGCGAGCTCACCGACGAGAATCTGGCGGGCCTTGCCAAGCATGCGCTTCTCACCAGCAGAAAGACCCTTTCCCTGGTCACGGCGCCACAGGTCACGTACAACCTCGGCCACCTTATTAATGTCGCCGGAAGCAAGGCGCTCCTGGTTCGCCTTATAGCGACGAGACCAGTTGCCGGCCTCCTCAACATCCGTCTCACGCAGCACGGAGAACACCTTCTGCAGGCCCTCCTCGTTGACTACGTCACGCACACCGACAAGCTCGGAGTTCTTTACGGGCACGCGAACCTCAAGGTCTGAGTGGAGAATCTGCAGCACCAAGAAGTCCAGCTTCTCGCCGCGCATCTCACGCTCTTCGATGTCGGCGATACGCGCCGCGCCGTGGTGCGGGTAAACGACCACTTCTCCGACCTTGAATTCCATAAACGCTCCTTGGTGCTCCCGGCGAAGTTTTGACCCCACAACCCTACCACCGCCTTCAAAGCTCCGAATAGGGGATAAAATGGGAAAAGTTGCTGTCTAGGCGCTAAAGTATTCCAGAGAATAACCTTCGAAACCGTTTGACTATGGAGGACCCCACGTGAAGTCCCTGAAGCAGGTAGCCGTTATCGCTGCCGCTGGCTGCGCATCCTTGGCCCTTGTTGGCTGCTCCGCTGGCCAGATTACTCAGACCTCGAACCAGGTCGCTGCTGTGGATGGTGCCAGCGCCGCAACCGAGAACGGCGAAGTTGCTGTGCAGGATGTCACCGTCGTCTTGGCCGAGGACGGCAAGGCTGCCCTCAAGTTCACCGCGACGAACCAGGACACCTCCATGACGGATCACACGTTGAAGTCCGTCACCGCTGGTGGCAACACCGTCAAGATCGCAAACAACAACACGATTAAGTACAACTGCGTGTTGGTTGCTGATTCCGCCGAGGGCCTCGAGCGCCTGCCGCAGGATGACGCGAACTGCATCAGCTACACCGCTACCTCGCTGGCTAACGACGATTTCGCGTACGGTGGCAACGTCCCGGTCACGTTCAACTTTGACACCGGCTCCATCGACGTTGTGGCTACCGTGTCTGCCCCGCACCTCGTTTCGGGCCAGGTTGACCGCGAGACTGGCGCGAAGCACTAAGAGCTTTTCGCTTATCGACGAACACATGCCGCTGGGTTAACCAGCGGCTTTTTCGTTTTCGAACACTTTTCGAACACTTGCAGGCTCCGTGTCGTGGGGGTGTTATACGGTGTCGCACATGGCTAAGAAACCTCGCGTGATCCACACGTGCTCCGAATGCGGCTACTCTTCCCCGAAGTGGCTCGGCCGCTGCCCTGAGTGCGGGTCGTGGGGAACGTTGCAAGAAGAAGCGCCGGCTGCGGTTTCCGCAGGTCCGGTAAAGACGTCTGCGCTGACACCGACGTCGCCCGCGACCCCGATCACGAAGGTGAACGCGACTGCGACGCGCACGTTGCCCTCTGGCATCCGGGAACTCGACCGGGTGTTGGGTTCCGGTGTCGTGCCGGGGTCGGTGGTGCTGATGGCCGGTGAGCCGGGCGTGGGTAAATCGACGCTGTTGCTTGAGGTTGCATCGCGGTGGGCCGCGATGGATGGCCGCAAGGCGCTATACGTGACTGCTGAGGAATCTGCAGGCCAGGTCCGTGCCCGTGCTGAGCGCACCGATGCGCTGAAAGACACGCTGTACTTGGCGGCGGAGTCGAACCTCGACGTGGTGTTTGGCCACGTCCAGCAGGTCAACCCCTCGCTGCTCATTGTGGATTCGGTGCAGACTATGCACGCCGCGGGTGTGGAGGGTGTTGCGGGTGGGGTGGCACAGTCCCGCGCAGTAACGGCTGCGCTGACCACGCTGGCGAAGACGACGAACCTGCCGATCATCCTGGTGGGGCATGTGACTAAGGACGGCAACGTGGCCGGCCCGCGCGTGCTCGAGCACCTGGTGGATGTGGTGTTGAACTTTGAGGGTGACAGGCAGTCGTCGTTACGCATGCTGCGTGGCATGAAGAATCGCTTCGGGGCGACGGACGAGGTGGGGTGCTTCGAGCAGACCGCTGGTGGCATCCGGGAGGTACCGGACCCATCGGGGCTGTTCCTCTCTCACCGTGGGAAGACTCCGGACGGTTCTGCGGTCACGGTGGCGATGGATGGCGTCCGGCCGATGCTGGCGGAAGTCCAGGCACTTACCGTCGATCCGGTGAATAAGAGCCCGCGACGCGTGGTCACGGGCTTGGATTTCAACAGGGTGCCGATGGTGCTCGCTGTCCTGCAGGCACGCTGCGGGCAGCGCACGAATGACAAGGACGCGTACGTAGCAACCGTTGGCGGTGTGAAGATCACCGAAACAGCAACGGATCTTGCGGTCGCGCTGGCTACATGGTCGAGCCTGCACGAAACACCGCTGCCGCCGAAGACTGTGGTCATCGGCGAAGTGGGCCTCGCGGGTGAACTACGAAGGGTGCCTAACCTCGGACGCCGCCTGCAGGAGGCGGCGAGGTTGGGATACGAAAACGCGATCGTGCCCAGCGGAGAACTCGAACCGGTCGAGGGAATGCGGGTCAGTCAGGTCTCTACGCTCGGGGAGGCGATCGCGCTGTTAGCTAAATAACTACAAGAAACTAGGTGATGTTGAAGGGGGCTGCTTCCGAAGCATTGTCGCCGATGACCGTGTGCAGGAAGTAGGACCCCGGCTCGATCGCGGGACGGTCATCACACTTACCCGGCTGAGATACGGTGCCGGACCAGCGAGCCTGGTAGCCCTGCTTCTCCCCCGCCTTGTAGGTCTGGGTGCCGGACACGACGGGCTGGTAGCAGTCGGTGTCTGCCCACATGCGCTCGTTGGTACGCATGTCGTACACCTCGAAGCGCAGGATGTTCTCGTCAAGGTCGATGACGCAGTCGGTGTCGGTCGGGTTTTCCACTTCCATGTAGAACACCGGCTCGGTGCCTGCGGCGTAGGACGGCTGGTTCGGCAACGCCTTGATCCGTAGGTCCTTGAGTTCGCATGCGCCAGTGCGGGCCGGTGCGGCCTCAACACTGGAGGAAGGTTCCTCCGACGGGGATGCAGACTCCGAAGCAGATTCCTCAGGCGCGGCGACGGTCGGCTCGGTAGCCACGGTCGGGTTCACGGTTTGCTCGGTGGAGGTTTCGGTTGCCCCATCCGATCCGGATCCGCCGCTGCGGGCCATGGCGGAAAGCGCCCAGACCAGCAACGCCACAACCACGAGGAGGATGACGAGGGCCGCGACGCGGCGACGCATGTAGATCTCCGGGGGCAATGGGTGCTGGTTCGACATGCTTATAACTTAATCGCCGAAGTTTTCGTAGGTGGTCTCGACACGGCCGTCCGAGAGACGGTAACGCGCACCAACCACGCCGATGCGGCGCGCTTCCAGGCCGGCAACAACGGCGGGGATGCGGGCGACCAAGTGCTCGGCGCCGTGGCGGGCGTGGGCTTGCTCGACCTGTTCGCCGCGCTTTTCGGCCTCGACGATGGAGGGGGCGATCTTCTCCACGAACAGGCGGGTCAGGCCGTGCGGGATCTCGCCGGACTCGAACGCCTGGACTGCGGAGCCGACAGCGCCGCACTTTTCGTGGGACAGGAACAGCACGAGGTCCACGCCGAGGCCGTCGACGGCGAACTCCACGGAAGCGGAGACAGCGGAGTCGACGCAGCCGCCGGCGGTGCGGATGACGAAGATGTCGCCGAAGCCGGCGTCGAAAAGCAACTCGACGGGCACGCGCGAGTCAGAACAACCGATGACGCACACGGCTGGGTTCTGGCCGGACGTGAGCTGCTGGAGGGTTTCGGAGTCGCGGTTCGGGGCGACGGTGTTGCCGGTGGCGAAGCGTTCGTTGCCTGCGCGAAGCAGTTCCCACACTTCGCGTGGGGAGGTTGCGGACTGGAGCTCTGTTGCATTAGTCATACCGTCTATTGTGGCACTCATTGTGCAGAATATTCGCCCAAATCAGATAGTTGATTGGTATCGCGCCAACGCGCGTGATTTGCCGTGGCGCAAACCGGGTACGTCACCGTGGGGTGTGCTGATCAGCGAGGTCATGAGCCACCAAACCCAGGTGGAGCGCGTTGCCCCCATTTGGTTGGAGTGGATCGAGCGCTGGCCGACTCCGCACGATTTTGCGCAGGCGCGTATCGACGACATCCTGCGCGCCTGGGCCAACCTCGGCTACCCACGGCGGGCGTTGAGGTTGCGGGAGTGCGCGCAGGTGATCGTCGACAAGCATGGCGGCGTTGTGCCGGACGATGTGGACGCGCTGCTGGCACTGCCTGGCATTGGGGACTACACGGCGCGGGCGGTGGCGTGTTTCGCCTACGGGAAGAACGTGCCGGTTGTGGACACGAATGTGCGTCGCGTGGTGGCGCGTGTGGAGCGCGGCCAGGCGCTGGGGGTGCCGGGGAAGAAGGAAATCCAGGAGGTTGCGCACCTGCTGCCGGAGGACAACGGTCCCGAGTTTTCGGTCGGGCTCATGGAGCTTGGTGCGCTGGTGTGCACCGCGAAGGCACCGAAGTGCGATGCGTGCCCGGTTGCGCAGGATTGTGCCTGGTTGGCGGCGGGCAGGCCGGCACCTGAGGAGGGGCAGCGGCGGCCGTCGCAACGTTTTGAGGGCACGGATAGGCAGGGGCGCGGCAAGATTATGAAGGTACTGCGCGAGGCAGATTCGCCGGTTGAGCAGGCGATTATCGACGCCGTCTGGCCCGACGACGCCCAACGCTCACGCGCCCTGTTCTCACTGTTGGAGGACGGCCTCGCTGAACAGGATGAGCGCGGTTACTTCCACTTGCCGCGGTAGGTCAGTCCACCCGGCAGCTTGATCCACACGCCGCCACGCGAGTTGATGGTCACTGGCCCGACGCGTTTGGAGGCGGAAACGCCCGAACCGGAGTAATTCAGCCAGCTGTCCTTGCTGAGCTTCTGGCGCTTACGAAACTGGAATCCCATAGCCGGCAGTTTACACTGCTGTACATGCAAAAACGTTGGTGCTCCCTGCTCATTCCGGTGTTATTGGCCCCATCCGCGCAGGCTGCGGACCTGAGCGCGGAGTCGTTGTCGTCGCTGTCGTCGGTGGGGTCGTCGACACTCGAGGTGGTACGCGACGCGTCGTCGTTGTCGTCGCTTCCGGAGTCATCGTGGAAACCACTGGCCGGCGCACCAGGTAGCGAGGCGGGCTCGCTTGACGCGGTGAAGCGGGTGCCAGGGTCGACCGGCCAGCGCATCCGCTACACCACCACGAACGAAAAGGGCGAGAAGGTCGCGGTGACTGGGGCGTTTTACAAACACCGCCGCGCGAAGGGGCTCATCGCGCTCGCACCGGGCACGCGTGGTCTGGGTGATCAGTGCGCGCCATCGGCAGGCTCGTCCATGCTGGTGCGCATCGAAGACGGCACCGTGAACATTAACTATGAGGCGCCCCTGGTACAGAAGCTGCTGGATGCCGGCTATTCCGTAGTGGTCACCGACTACATCGGGTTGGGCACCGATGGGTTGCACACCTACTTGAACAGGGTGGATCAGGGGCATGCGCTTATCGACGCCGCCCGCGCCGTTGCAAAACCAAACCAAAAAGTGGGCTTCTGGGGCTACTCCCAAGGCGGTGGCGCTGCCGCGGCCGCTGCGGAACTCGTCGCCGACTACGCCCCCGAACTCAACGTGATGGGAACGTTCTCCGGTGCTCCGCCAGCCGACCCGCTGGGTGTGCTGGAGCAAGGTACCGCCCCGATGCTTACTGCTGTGGCCGGTTTTGCCGCTGCGAGCTACTCCGAAAGCTACTCGGAATTCGGCGAGGCCCTGCAGGAACACCTCACCGACGAGGGCAAAGTCTGGCTCGAAGGACTGAAAAACTCGTGCGTGGTCGACGCCTCGTTGTCTGCGCCGGCCGACCCTTCCACACTGTTCACCTCTGGCGGCTCGTTTGCCGAGGTCGTGCATTCCGATGAGCGGCTGGCGAAATATCTGGAACTAAACAAAATGGGCACCGTCGCGCCGTCTGCGCCGATCATGGTGATGACGAATGCCGACGACGACCTCGTTCCGGAGCCGCAAGCCACCCAACTGGCTGAGGACTATTGCGCCGTCGGTGCGCAGGTGGAGTACCGACGCGTGGTGGTGCCGGGTTCCCCGACGCAACCATTGTCTTCGGGGCGTCTGCAGTTGACGCCACGCGTTCCTGGTTCGGGCCATGCCGCTCCCCTGCTTTTGCAGGCCGATAATGCGATTGCGTGGATGGATGATCGTTTCGCCGAACAGCCTATGAAACGGGTGTGCCCCTCCGACCACCCTGCATATGAGGTGGTGGAGGGGCTCAACGCGGTGGAGATCACCGCGTTAGTCCTGGGCATCCTTGGCGTGCTCGGTGCCGCAGCCGCCTGGTGGGGTTACACCGGCTCGGGGCCGTTGTCTTCCTTGCCCTCGTTGCCGTTCTGATCTTCGGCGGTCGTGTCGCGCTCATCCGGGAACTCGGAGGCTTCAGACTCCGGCTGGGTGCGCTCCGGCTCGATGTCGCGGACCTCTTCTTCCAGCTCGACGTCGAAGGCCTCCGCTGGCAGCGGGCGTGGACGTGGGGTGAAGGTGAAGGTCGCATCCGGGGCGGCCTTGCCGCGATCCTTGCGGGCCGTCTCCACGTCGCCATCCCAACCCTCGACGTCCACGGTGATGATCTCCCCGGCACCGATCTCGCCGAAGAGGATCTTCTCGGACAGGATGTCCTCGATCTCCCGCTGGATGGTGCGACGCAGCGGACGTGCACCCAGCACGGGGTCGAAACCACGGACTGCAAGCAGGTTCTTGGCGTTCTCGGTGAGCTCGATGCCCATGTCCTGCGCGGCCAGGTTCTTGTCCACTCGAGCGATGAGCAGGTCCACCATCTGGACAATCTCTTCCTGGGAGAGCTGCTTGAACACGACGATCTCGTCGATACGGTTCAGGAACTCCGGGCGGAAGTGCTTCTTCAGCTCGTCGTGGACCTTACCCTTCATGCGCTCGTACTGCGCCTCGGAATCCGCAGCGGTATCCCCGGTGAAGCCCAGGCCGACCGGCTTGGAGATGTCGGAGGTACCCAGGTTCGAGGTGAAGATCAGCACCGTGTTCTTGAAGTCCACGTTGCGGCCCTGACCATCGGTGACGTGGCCTTCTTCCAGCACCTGCAGGAGGGTGTTGTAGATCTCCTTGTGGGCCTTCTCGATCTCGTCGAAAAGCACGACCGAGAACGGCTTGCGGCGCACCTTCTCGGTGAGCTGGCCGCCCTCTTCGTAGCCGACGTATCCCGGAGGGGCACCGAAGAGACGCGACGCGGTGAAGCGATCGTGGAACTCGCCCATGTCCACCTGGATCAGGGAGTCGTCGTCGCCGAAGAGGAACTCTGCAAGCGCCTTCGACAGCTCCGTCTTACCCACACCGGACGGGCCGGCGAAGATGAACGAACCGGACGGACGGTTCGGATCCTTCAGACCTGCGCGGGTGCGGCGGATGGAGCGGGACACAGCCTTGACAGCCTCGTCCTGACCGATGATGCGCTTGTGCAGCTCGCCTTCCATGTTGAGCAGGCGCTTCGACTCGCTCTCGGTGAGCTTGAACACCGGGATGCCAGTCCAGTTGGCCAGCACGTCAGCGATCTGCTCCTCGCCAACCTCGGCGATGTCCTCGAGGTCGTCCGAGCGCCACTTCTTCTCCTTCGCGGCGCGCTCCTCGGTGAGCTTGCGCTCCGTTTCGCGCAGGCTGGCTGCCTTCTCAAAGTCCTGGGCGTCGATCGCCGCTTCCTTTTCCTTGCGGACCTCGGCGATGCGGTCGTCGACCTCGCGCAGGGAATCCGGGGCGGTCATGCGCTTGATGCGCATGCGGGCGCCGGCCTCGTCGAGAAGATCGACTGCCTTATCCGGCAGGAAACGGTCATTGATGTAGCGATCCGAAAGGTTCGCAGCAGCCTTCAGAGCGTCGTCGGTGTAGGACACGCGGTGGTGCGCCTCGTAGCGGTCGCGCAGGCCCTTGAGGATCTGGATGGTGTCCTCGATGCTCGGCTCGTCCACCTGCACCGGCTGGAAACGACGCTCAAGGGCGGCGTCCTTCTCGATGTGCTTACGGTATTCGTCCAGCGTGGTTGCGC
The DNA here is from genome assembly GCF_001807545.1 of Corynebacterium sp. HMSC08F01. NCBI lineage: Bacteria > Bacillati > Actinomycetota > Actinomycetes > Mycobacteriales > Corynebacteriaceae > Corynebacterium > Corynebacterium sp. HMSC08F01. Next base: position 40,783 of record NZ_KV789303.1, read on the forward strand.
CGATGGTCTGGAGCTCGCCACGAGCCAGCTTCGGCTTCAGCAGCGAAGCAGCGTCGATCGCACCTTCGGCGGCACCGGCGCCGACGAGGGTGTGGATCTCGTCGATAAACAGGATGATGTCGCCGCGCTGGTTGATCTCCTTGAGCACCTTCTTCAGGCGCTCCTCGAAATCACCGCGGTAACGCGAACCTGCAACCAGGGAGCCCAGGTCCAGCGAGTAAACCTGCTTGTCCTTCAGGGTCTCCGGGACGTTGCCGTTCGCAATGTCGAGCGCCAAGCCCTCCACAACGGCAGTCTTACCGACGCCCGGCTCACCGATGAGCACCGGGTTATTCTTGGTACGGCGCGACAGGACCTGCATGACGCGCTCGATTTCCTTGTCACGGCCCACAACCGGGTCGAGCTTGCCTTCCTTGGCAGCAGCGGTGAGGTTACGGCCGAACTGGTCGAGCACGAGCGAGTTGGAACGCTCGCCGCCCTGCGGGCCGCCACCACCTGCACGGTTGCCGCCAGCACCCGCACCTGCGAAGCCTGGGCCGCCGCCCTGCTGCGGGGACTCCGGATTCTGTGCCTCGCCGCCCTCGTAACCAGACAGCAACTGGATAACCTGCTGGCGCACACGCGGCAGGTCAGCGCCGAGCTTGATCAGCACCTGCGCCGCAACGCCCTCGCCCTCACGGATCAGGCCGAGCAGCAAGAACTCGGTGCCGATGTACTTGTGGCCCATCTGCAAACCCTCACGCAGGGAGAGCTCCAGGACCTTCTTGGCACGCGGGGTAAACGGGATGTGGCCGGTGACCGGCTGGGTGCCGTGGCCAATGATGTCGATGACCTCGCGGCGCACATCCTCAAGGTTGATACCCATGGATTCGAGGGCCTTCGCGGCGACGCCCTCGCCTTCCTTAATCAGGCCGAGCAGGATGTGCTCGGTGCCCATGTAGTTGTGATTGAGCGCGCGCGCTTCCTCCTGCGCCAGGACGATGACGCGACGGGCCCGGTCGGTAAACCGCTCGAACATGTGGCTGACCCCTTCTATAGCTAAATCGTTGTCCACCACCATAACGCCGGGGTGCGACATCACTTCCCACGTTTTGGCTGCCGGGGGCGTGGAATCGTCGAAAAGCAGTGCTCAGAGGGGATGTTCACCCTTAGCGAACATCCCTGAAATACACATTTTCATGCAGTTTGCAGCCCGGATTAAACGGGTGCCCGCACGCGCCGCACATCACAGAGCGCAGGTGCTTATGGACGCCCACAAACCGGTGATCCGCCAACTCGTCATGGCACAGCGAACAGGCCCAGAGTTTGTGGCAGGCCCCGCAGGTGTTGGCAACGACGTCGCGCTCCGAGTGCCAGTGGGCGCACCGGCCTTGCGGGCCGACGTCGATACCGTGGATTTTCATTAATTCACCGGGATTACGGAGCCGCTGTACTTCTCGCGGATCCACTCTGCGGTCTCCGGCGAGCTCAGGTCCGCCGCCAGCTTCTCGATGCGGGGATCCTTCGCCGCGTCCTCATTGGCTGCGAGGATGTTCACGTACGGGTTGTTCTCCGGGCTTTCGGCAATGACAGAGTCCTCCGACGGGTTCAGGCCAATTTCCAGAGCGAAGTTCGAGGTTACGATGACACCAGCGACAGACTCGTCCGACAGCGACTGAATAACCAGGGTGTCTTCGACCGGGACGATCTCAATGTCCTTCGGGTTGTCGGTGATCGACTGCAGGTTGATCTTGGACACGTTTGCCGGATCAATCTCCTGGTCCAGACCGATGACGCCGTTGGCCTCCAGCAGGATCAGCGCACGGGCAAGGTTGGACGGCGAGTTATGAGTCACGATCTTCGCCCCCTGCTCCAACTCGTCAATGGACTTGATGGAGTTGGAGTACATCCCCATCGGCTCAATGTGGACTCCGACGATGTTGACCAGGTTCTTGCCAGTCTGAGTATTCCAGTCCAGCAGGTACGGCGAGTGCTGGTAAAAGTTCGCGTCTGCGGAACCGTTGGCCACCGACATGTTCGGTTCCGACCCACCAGAAATGACCTTGACATCCAGCTCGTACTCCGGATTTTGCTCGTCGACGTAGCGCAGAATCTCCGCGTGGGGCGTGGCTTGCGCCAGGACGGTGAGCGGTTCTTCACCGCCCGAATCACTGGAGCAAGCAACGAGGCCAAGGCCAACTGCGGCAGACAAAGCAATGGACGCGAAACGCTTCATGGGGAAGCCCTTTCCCTATCGTGAACAACTTTGTCTGCCATTACTAGACTATGCGGTTCACAGTAGGTCAAGAATTACCGAATCCGCGATCCCAAGCACCGCCTCACGTGCATCTTCAGCGGTCCGGGCGGCAAGGGCAGCATCGGCCATCTTCCGGCAGGTATCCATGTCGTGCAGGCGCAGCGCCGCGCGCACTGCGTTGACCTTGCCGGGCGCCATAGACAGTGACTTCACGCCAAGGCCGACAAGGACGAGGGCCATGAGCGGGTCGCCGCCGGCCTCGCCACACACGCCGATGGGTTTGCCAGTAGCTTCACCGCCGCGGCAGGTCTCGCGGATCATGGCCAGCACCGCGGGCTGCCAGGGCGAGAGCAGTTCGGCGAGTTCGCCCTGCATGCGGTCAGCGGCCATCGTGTACTGGGAAAGGTCGTTGGTGCCGATGGAGCCGAAGTCCACAACGTCGAGCACCTGCCCGGCGCGAATCGCGGCCGCAGGGGTTTCGACCATGATGCCCACCTGCTTCAGGCCAGCAGCGCGGGCGCGTTCAGCGAACCACTCGGCCTCCTCGACCGTGGCGACCATGGGCGCCATCACCCACAGTTCGGCGTCCGGCACGTTACGCTGCGCGTTGGCGAGTGCCTCCAACTGGTCGGCGAGCAGATCCTCGCGGGCTTGGGACAGGCGCAGGCCGCGGCGACCGAGGGCTGGGTTTTCCTCCTCGCCAAGGTCCGCAAACGACAGCGGCTTGTCGGCGCCGGCGTCGAGGGTGCGCACCACCACGCGGCGCTCGCCGAAGGCCTCGAGGACCTTGGTGTAGGTCTCGGTCTGCTCGTCCACGCTGGGCGCGGAGTCGCGGTCCAGGAAGAGAAACTCAGAGCGGAACAGGCCGGAGCCTTCCAGGTCGTAGCCCGCAGCCTTCACCGCGTCTTCGGCGGTGCCGATGTTGGCCAGCAGTTTCACGGCGTGGCCGTCGCGGGTGGCGCCGGCGCCGGCGGAGCCTTCCAGTGCGGCGGCGCGGCGGCGGGAGCGCTCGTCGAGTTCGGCGACGTCCTCATCGGACGGGGCGACGATGATTTGGCCGGTGCTGCCGTCGAGGGCGATGCGGGGGTCGTCGACAATCGCATCGGAAATGCCCTTGACCTGCACTGCGGCGGGGATGCCGAGCTGGGCGGCGAGGATCGCAGTATGCGAGGTCGCGCCACCCGCCTCGGTGACAATGCCGAGCACCATCGCCGGATCCAGTGTGGCGGTCTCGGCGGGCGCAAGATCGTGCGCGACCAGCACAGACGGCGCCGTCAGATCCGGCACGCCCGGCTCCGGCAAGCCGCGAAGGCGTGCGGTGGCGCGGTCGCGGATGTCGTAAAGGTCGGTGACACGCTCGGCCATGTAGCCGCCGAGTTTGCGCAGCTTGTTCGCGTACGTCTCCACCGCGTCGTGTACCGCTTTGGTGGGGCCGCTGCCCTTCTTCAGTTCCTTGTCCACCCCGCGGATCAGGCCACGATCCGTGGCCAGCGCCGCGGTGGCCTCGAGCACCTCCTGCGACGCCTTCGAGTTGGCGTGCGCCGCGCGTTCGCGTAACGACGACGCCACCTCCCCCAACACTTCCCGTATCCGCTGACCATCCGCCTCGGGGTCCACGGAGGCGGGCTCGTGGTTATCGATACCCACCGCCGGGGTCACTACCGCGACGGGTCCGCAGGCAGTACCAGCGGATACACCAATGCCGTGAAGAACTGTGCGTTCAGTCATGCCACCGAGCCTACTCGGCGGGCGTGATCTCGAGGATGGCATCTCCAATTTCGACGGTGCCATCGGCCACGTCGTTTACTCCGCCGAGTTTCTTGGAGTTGACCACGGTGGTGATCACAGTGGTGTCGACCCCCTTGGCAGCAATCGCTGGGAAGTCCACCTCCGCCAGCGCGTCACCTGCCGCAACCTCCTGTTTCTTCTCCACCAGCGGGGTGAAGCCCTCGCCCTCGAGTTTCACGGTGTCGATGCCGATGTGCACCAGCAGTTCCGCGCCGTCGTCGGTCTTGATGCCGTAGGCGTGGCCAGTCTTCGCCACCGAAATCACCTTGCCCGCAGCGGGCGCAACCACGGTGAGTTTGTCATTCGCCGGAATCACGCCAACAGCCTGGCCGAGGGCGCCGGAAGCGAAGGCGGCGTCGTTAAGCGCTGCCATCGCCACAACCTCACCAGCGACAGGAGCGAGCACTGTGCTTTCAGTGCTTTGCGACGACCCCACAACCGCAACCGGCTCCTCCTCACGAGCAGCAGCCGCGCGAGCAAGCGCGTCCGCCTTCTCCTCAGGGGTGCGGTAGTCGGTGATCAGGATGATGAAGAACGAGGTGAAGAACGCCACTGCGATGGCGATCATGTAGACCCACATTGGGTCGAACACGAACATGGTCGGGATGGAGGTGAACACGAACGCGTTCGTCTTCACGCCACCGAACGGGGTGCCCAGGATCGCGATAGTCAGGCCGCCGGCGAAGCAGCCGACGAGCATGCGCGGGTAGATCTTCTTAAAGCGCAGGTGGATACCGTAGAGCGACGGCTCGGAGATGCCGCCGAGCAGGCCCGCGGCGAGGGCGGAACCGGAGGTCTGGCGCATCAGCGGGTCGCGGTCACGAATAGAAATAGCCAGCACCGCGGCGGTGGCGCCGAAGCAGGCAAAGTTCCAGGCACCCATTGGTCCCTGGATGAAGTCGTAGCCAAGGGAGTTGATGTTCACCAGCATCAGCGCGTTGAGCGGCCAGTGCAGGCCAAGCGGAACCAGGAACGGGTAGAGCATCGGGATCAGCAGCGCGAACAGGAACGGCGCATTGCCGTTCATCCACGCCAGACCAGTACCAATCCACGCGCCGAGCAGGTAGCCGAACGGGCCGATGATAAACGCGGTGACCGGGATCATGACCAGCAGCGTCAAAAACGGCACAAACACCATGTGCACGGCAGACGGGATGATCTTCTGCAACCCCTTGTACAGCAGGGCGGCAACAGCCGCCATGATCAGCGGCACGAACACGTTGCCGTTGTAGCCGTTCAGAATCATCGGCAGGCCGAACACATCGACGACGTCGGTCGGTGCGCCGAAGAGATCGATCACCCGCGCATCGGGGTGGTCCTTCAAGTCAATGAAGTCCGGGGTAAATAGCGCGAGCATGATCGCGGCTGGCACCCACGGGTCGATGTTGAGCTTCTTGCCCGCGTTGTAGGCAACCGCCACCGGCAGGAAGAAGAACACCGAGCCCCACATGGCGTCGACAAACTGCCAGCCCGGCGTCTTCACTTCCGCGTGGAAGTTCACGATCTCAAACGCGTCAAGGAATGCCGCAAACGCAATGATCAGCGACGCGCCCAACAGCACACCCAGGATCGGGCGGAACGAGTCCGAGAGGTACTCGAAGAACGCGTCCAGCCACGGCATCTTGCCCTTAGCCTTGTCACGCTGCTGCTTCTTCAACTCATCGTTGGAAACCGAGCGGCCCGCCATCTCGGGCAGGTTATTGATCGCGTTGTACACCGTAGCCACGTCACCACCGACGATGACCTGGTAGTGGCTGCCGCCCTGGGGGACCGCGCCCATTACCTTCGGGTTTGCTTCGAGGCGGTCTTTGTCGGCCAGGGAGGCGTCGTTGAGTTCGAACCGCAGTCGGGTCGCACAGTGCGTCATCGATGCGATGTTGTCGGCCCCGCCGATTCCGGCGAGGATATCGGCAGCCTGATCCTGCAGGCTCGCCTTAGTGGTCGCCATGCTGATGCTCCTTTCAACCACATGATTTAGTCACATCAAACGTTAGTTGGTTATAACCACCGTGCACAATTAGCAGGGGTCGAGATATTCCTCACGATCCGACAACACTCGCGCGTTCCCGCCGTAGTTCTTCTTCGCAGCACACAGCGCATCCGTGTCGTGGCCAAAATCGAGGTACACCGGGTAAATATCGTTGCCATCGACCTGTGCGCGAAGCGACGGGCAGTGGCCTGGATAGGTGTACTCAGCATTTCCATCGCCGAGATACGCAATGTCAAACGCAAGCTTGGAGTGTGTCGAGCCAATATCTCCGTCCGCAATTACGGAATCGAGAATGAGAATTCCTCGTCCATCACAATTCGGCGCAGAGATTTGACGCTTAACCCCTTCAAACTGCGCCTCGATAATCACGCCATCGCTGTCGCGCTTAATCCCCCAGTTTGGGTCGAGTGTGCTCGATGTCGGCACAGGAGTGGAAGCCTTCGCCTGCTTCTTGTGCGGCGGCTCCTGACCAGGCGGGTATACGCCGCAGCGTGGCTCCTTATCCGCCAGGGATTCGGGAACGCCGAGCTCCTCAAGACGACCCGGGTTAAAGCACGGCCGCGCCATACCCATGCCATCCCACACACCATCGGACTCTACTTCTACCCAGTGCTTGCCATCCCACTGCGCCAGGACGATGTGATCTGACTGCGGCACACCCGGGCGGGCGAAGCCAGACCAGCATTGGCCGTGCATCTCAAAGTTTTCGAACCCCGGCGAGGCCTGCAGCGCCTCATCAGAGCAATCCGGCTCATTGCGCTTCGTGGCGCTGGTGCTTGACGACGACTCCGTGGCCGACGTTGCCGACGTTGCGGCGGGCACCGTTGGCTCCGCAAGCTCTGCTTGTTCACTACTGCCACAGCCCGCCAACGAGGCTGCGAGGAGTACTCCGGCTGCTGCGAGGGGCCAACGGCGCATCGTCGTTACGCCTCCGGCTTCACCATCGGGAACAGGACGGTCTCGCGGATGCCCAGGCCGGTCAAGGCCATCAGCAGGCGGTCCACGCCCATGCCACAACCTGCTGTCGGCGGCATGCCCTGCTCCATAGCGGCGAGGAAGTCCTCGTCGAGCACCATGGCCTCGTCGTCACCATGCGCCGCCAGGCGGGCCTGGTCTTCGAAGCGCTCGCGCTGGATCACCGGGTCGATGAGCTCGGAGTAGCCGGTGGCCAGCTCGAAGCCACGGACGTAGAGGTCGAACTTCTCGGTCACACCCGGCTGCTCGCGGTGGTCGCGGGTCAGCGGGGAGGTCTCCACCGGGAAGTTAATGACAAAGGTCGGCTCATAGAGCTGGTCGGAGCAAAGCTCCTCCCAGATTTCCTCAACAAGCTTGCCGTGCAGCCAGCCAGCATTCTCCGGAACCTTCAGACCGATAATCTCAGCGATGCCCTTGAGTTCCTCCACGGAGGAATCGATGGTCACCTCAGGCTGGCCCGGGAACTTACGCTGCAGCGCCTCGTTGAGCGACGGGTACATCTCCAGTACCTTCCACTCGCCGCCGAAGTCGTACTCGGTGCCGTCAGCCAGCGTGACCTTCTGGGAGCCGAAAACTTCCTGGGCACAGAACTGGACGAGACCCTTCATGGTTTCGGCACCGTCCTTGTAGGTGCCCCACGCCTGGTAGGTCTCCAACATGGTGAACTCCGGCGAGTGGGACGAATCCACGCCCTCGTTGCGGAAGTTCTTATTGATCTCAAAGACGCGCTCCAGGCCACCAACAACGGCCCTCTTCAGGTAAAGCTCCGGCGCGATGCGCAGGTACAAGTCGATATCCAAGGCGTTGGAGTGGGTGACAAACGGACGCGCCGCAGCACCGCCGTGCAGCGTCTGCAGCATCGGCGTCTCAATCTCCACAAAGTCCAGGCCCGTCAGGTACTTACGCACCGCGGCCATGACCTTGATGCGGGTCATGGCGTTCTTGCGCGCATCCTCGCGCATGATCAGATCCGTGTAGCGGCGACGGACGCGCTGCTCCTCGTTCATGTCCGCGAACGCGACCGGAAGCGGGCTCAAGGCCTTCGAGGCCATGTGCCAGGACTGTGCCTGGACGGAGAGCTCGCCTCGTCGAGAAGCAATGATGCGCCCACGAACCGAGACAATGTCACCCAGGTCCGTGTCAGCCTTCCACTGCGCGAGGGCCTCCTCGCCCACCTCTGCCAGCGACAACATGACCTGCAACTGAGTGCCGTCACCCTCCTGCAAGGTGGCAAAGCAAAGCTTGCCGGTGTTGCGCTGGAACATGACGCGGCCGGCGACAGCCACCGCATCCTGGGTTTCCTGGCCGGCCTCAAGGCGGGTCACACCGTCGCCTTCGCCCTCTTCAACGACCTGGTACTTCGCCCGCAGGTCCTTCAGCGAGGTCGTACGGTCAACTTCGACGGGGTAGGCATCACGGCCCTCGCCGATAAGCCGTTGCCTCTTCTCCCGGCGGATTTGCTGCTGCTCTGAAAGATCCTGCGTACTCACGCCGGTCAATCGTAGTCTATTGGCAAAGCGGAAGATCCAGACGCTGCTCTTCCGAGTTCAAACCGTTAATAATCATGAGGTATTCAGGCTTGTCCTGCGGCACCATCACATAGGCAGGCGGGTTCGCATCCGGCAACTCATAGGAGTTCACGGTGCACTCACCGGAGCCCAGAACGACGGCCTCGCGCGGGTCCGGCACCGCATCGTCGCGGTCATACTCGTCGGCGTACTTCACCACAGACACGCCCAACTCTGCGTTGGCGCAGCGGATCTTGCCTTCCTGGTCCGGATCGGTCGAGCCGTTCTCGCAGCGCAGGTCCTGCCAGCCCTTCTGGCCGGACTTCTTGGACACGATATCCGGGTACTCCTCGGCGATCTGCGCCTCCGCACCCTCCCAGGCCTCGCCGCGGTTGGCGGACCAATACCACAGTGCCGCAATAGCGATGAGCAAAAGCGCCAGGATCGCGATGATCCACGGCCACGGGACTTTCTTCTCGTTCGTCGCCGCCGGGCGGGTGTAGTTGCCGTCCGGGCCGTACGCGTACGGCTCAGGGCGCTTGCGGTAGCCGTCCTCCGGGTTGGGGGCCACGTCGATGTTGGACGCCTCCTGGGGTGCGTCGCCCACTGCCACCATCTGCAGCACGTCCGCACAGGTGCGGGTGCCCTCGCGCGGAGCCTCGCCCGTCATCAGACTGACCACGCTGGCGAACTTGTCCACATTCGCCTTGGCCAACTCCTCATCCGAGCCAACCGCGTCGGTACTCGGACCAACCAGGGTGAGCTTCACCGGGGTGGTCGACCACTGCGGCTGCACCAAGAGGCGCTCCGGCGAAATAGAACGGGAGACGAACCCGGACAGGCCCTTGAGGTCGTAGTCATCGATGGCCTCGGCCACCGGGGCGAGCAGGTCACGCACTTCCTGCTGGGTAAACGTCGCGCCCTTCTCCGCAATGAGGTCGCTCAGCGGCGTGCCGGTTGCGGCCTCGCGCAGGACGAAAAGCTGCCCTTCGTCGGTGGTACCCACACTGCGCGGCTGGAACGCGCCCGGATGCGCCGCCAACGCGAGGCGGCTGTTGAGCGTGTTCACGTCGGCGCCGAGGTGTTCCGCCACCTTCGTGTCAAAGACCTCCACCTCTACGGCGTGGCCTTTGTCGTCCGACGCGGTGTACAACGTGGACGTTTCAGTACGGCCGCTTTCACGCACCTGCTCAGGGGTGAAGGCGAAGCCGAAGCGGTCGGCGAGGATTCCGGCGATGTTGGGCACAGACATGCGCCGCATTCTACCGCCTGCGACCGCAGCCCGTTCGGCTACCTATCTTCTTCGATGTGCTTGAAGCCAATCCCGAGCGGCAAACCGACGTTGTCGGCCAGGCGCACAGGGCCGAGGTCGACGGCGGCGAGGAGGCGGGCGTCGCCACGCTCGGGCGCTTCGCGCATTGCCAGATCGCGCAGCTCAAGGTAGGCCGGTTCGAGGCCCTCGGCGGCGAGCACACCACGCACGGTTTCCAACACGACCTCGGCGCCCTGCTCAGCGGCGTGGGCACCTGCGGTCAGCGCCGCAGGCAGTGCGAGAGCTGCCTCGCGCAGATCCTCCGGCACGTCCGCGTTGCGCAGCGACACCGCCAGCCCATTCGGAGTACGCACGGTGGGAACCGAGTGCAGTTTGACCTCCATACGCAGGCCAGAGACCGCATATTGCGTGGCGACGAGCACCTCAAAGTCCTTCTCCCCCAACACCACATCCGTCGCATGCGAGGCGTTAATCGCAGCAAGGATGCGCGCCACCTCGCGCTGCGTGTGCTCCGGGTCCTCCAGCGGATCCACCCCGGAATCCACCCGCACCTTGGTTGCCAGCGGGCCGTGGAACACCACGTCCACCTTCTCCTCGGCGAAGATGTCCGGCACCTCGTCGCCAGTAAACGTGACCACGACGCACGAGCCGAGCAGCGACTTCGCCGCACGGATTAACTCAATGTGACCCGCGTGCACATCGCGACCCAACGGCACGACCACAACGGACTTGCCAATCTTGCGAAACGCCCGCCCGTACGTTGCCAGCAGCGCCTCATCCGTAACGACGACTGCCTTACCTGCCTCAAACGCCATCTATCTTCCCCTTTATCTTCCCTCGTATTTCTGAATAACCCACAGTTCCGTATCCGTGTCCTGCTCCATCTCACCGCGTCGGCGCTGCAGATCCACAAACAGCCTGCGCACCCCGGGTTCCGGCAGTGCGTCCAGCATCCGGTCCAAGTCGTTCACGCTCCTTGCGTATCGACGACCCGACGCCGCCTCGATGAACTTCTCCGCCACCGCCTCAAACGACGGGACCGCGTCGATGAGCAGCTCGAGCGCGTCATCGCGCACCGTCGCTTCCAGCGCGCGAAGTTCTTGGGCGGCGGCGATGGTGGGGCGGACGGTGTCGTCGATACGCATGCTCGTGCCGCCGATCTCCGCGATGAGCAGCCCCACGACGGTCTCGCCGAGTTCGTCCGCGGCGGAGGTGACCCAGATGTTGTCGAAGAGGTTGTGGGCGCACATGGTGATGGCCTGAGACGTTTCGATGTCGTCAAGCAACTGCGGGCCTTCCTCCAACGCGGTGTGGAGGAACATCTGCTGCGGGCGCGCGTAATCAGCCAGGATTTCTGCGGCGGCGCGGATATCGTTCGCGGAGCCGTCGATGAGCACGAGGTCCACGTGCGCGATCGCGCCCGGGTCAGTGTTGATGTCGATCGGGCGCACGGTGTGCCCGGCGCGTTCCAGATCGACAGCGAGTTGGCTATGGCCGGGGATTGCGCCTACGAGCAGGCGTGGCGCCATTTACTTCCCCCGGCGGGCGAGCAGTTCAGCGACGGAAATGGAGTTCTCGCGCTCGTCACGACGACGGCGGCCCGAACGGTGCGGCTCCTCCTCCGGCTGCGGTTCCGGGGTTGGCTCCGGCTTGGGTTCTGGCTGCGGTTCTGGCTTTGCTTCTGCTTCTGCTTCTGCTTGCGCCTTTCGCTCGCTGATCAGGTCAGACAGCGGGTTGCGGGCAGGGCGGCCGGACGGCTGGGTGCCAATGCGGCCAGCGATCGCATCCGAGCTCGGTGCACCGGTGGGACGCACGCGGTCGAGCACAACCGTGTCGTCGGTCGACGGCGACGGGCGCGCAGGTTCCGGCTCCGGCGTTGGTTCCGGCTCCGGTGTCGGCTCTGGTTCTGGTTCTGGGGTGCTCTCCAACTCGGAGATGCGACGCGCAGAGGCGCGCACGGCGGCTGGCTCGTACTCGAAGACGCGGCCGTTGAGCTCCTCCAACTGTGCTCGCAGTGCCTGGATCTCGTCCTGCAGCGCGCGAAGGGCTTCCATGTCCACCGCGGAACCCTCGCCCTGCGGCAGGGCGGCGATGACGGCCTTGTGGCGCTCTTCCTGCTCGCGGACTTGCTCGCGGGCGGCTTCGGCGTCCCGGGTGGCGTCGTCACGCTCGCGGCGGCTGCGGAAGTTCAAGATCAACCCGGCCGCTCCGGCCCACAGCGCGAAGATCAACGCGATCTTCAGCGCGTTGGCAGAGTTGGTAAACAGCATGACAACGGTGCCAATTACGGCGACAACAAAGGGGACGATGACCCACAGGGTTGCGCTGTCACTGGATGTGTTTTTGGCACTCATGCCCAACACTCTAGCCAACCCCCTGCCCGTCGGCGGGTGGCGACACCTCGCAGTTTTTCTCCAGCACCAACCCGGCCACACACAGCGCGATGCCGCCGAGGGTGCCCACGGTCAGCGGCACGACGTCCTCGGATGCGGCCGCCAGCACGTCGAGCCTGCGCACCACATACATCAACGCGCCTGCATACATGCCGCCGCAGATCGCACCCGCCCACGCGCTGGCCTTGCCGAACACCATGAAGTTCGCCGCCTGCATCGGGTTGAGTTGGCTCCGATCCAGCCCCACCTGGCCGTCCTTGCGGCGCTTATGCACCACCCACGCCAGCCACCCAGCCACCGCAGCGATGCACCACAGCGACAGCGGCACGATTAGGTCCAGCGACTCCAGCCAGCTGTAATAACGCCGCACCACAATCAACGCAGCTGCGGCACTGAAGCCAGCGGCGGCGATAAGGCCTTCGATCGGCGTGCGCTTCATAGTTTGCGCACCTCTTGATCCTCCAGGCCATCGAGCAATTCGCGTATCGACGACCCCCTCAACTCCGCACCCGGATCAATCTCCAACCACGGCTCGAGCACAAACTGGCGCAGGTGCGCGCGCGGGTGCGGGACCGTCAGCACCGGGTCGTCGGAGGTGTAGCCCTCGATCCAGACAATGTCCACGTCTAGGGTGCGAGGGCCCCAGCGCTCCACGCGCACACGCTCGGCCTCGTTTTCTAGGCGCTGGCAGCGATCGAGCAACTCGTGTGGGGTTTGGTCCACCTCCACCAGCAGGCTTTGGTTCAGAAAGTCCGGCTGGTCGGTTTTTCCCCAGGGTGCGGTGGCGTAGATGGAGCTGGCGGCAACGGTTTCGTCGGCGAACTCGTCCACAACCGCGCGCAGGTGCGCACGCGCATCACCCATGTTCGATCCGGAGGACAGCACTGCGCGCATGGGCATCACATCCGTTTCCGGGAGCGGCGCGCCACCACGGCAACATCGTCGAACACTGCCGGGATCGGCGCGTGTGGCTTGTGCAAGGTCACCTCGATCGCGTGCAGCGCGTCGTAGGTGCGCATGGCGGTCTCTGCGATCTCGACAACCACGGTCTCAATCAACTGACGCGGCGTACCGGTTGCAATCGCCAGCGCGGTGTCGGCGAGTTCGGCGTAGTTGACGGTTTTGGTCAGGTCGTCGTCACGCGCGGCATCTGCAAACTCCAACCAGCACGTGATGTCCAGCGAGAACGCCTGGCCAAACTCCGTTTCGTGCTCGAGCACGCCGTGGTTGGCGTGGAACTTAAGCCCCTTGAGTTCGATGCGGTCAGCCATGGTTCCACCTTGCCACCACATCCACCGCGTCGCGCGAGACCGCAACCTCGTGCACGCGCACGCACCACGCGCCTGCCTGGGCAGAAAGCGCCGTGACGGCAGCGGTGGCCGGGTCCGCATCCACCGGGGAGTGCTCCAGACCACGATCCGCGCGGATCTCGCGGAGGAAACGCTTGCGCGACGCGCCGACAAGAATCGGGAACTCGCCGGCAATGAACTCCGGCAGGGCGTTGAGCAGCGCCCAGTTATCGGCCGCGGTCTTGGCAAAGCCCAGGCCCGGGTCCAGCGTGATCTGCTCCTTGGCCACCCCCGCGGCCAGGGCGTTCTCGACGAGTTCTGCCAGCACCTGGTGGACGTCCTTGACCACATCCCCGCCGTGGTCAGCCGCGCCCGAGGCGTTGACAAACGCGTCCGCACGCCAGTGCATGAGGCACACCGGCAGCTGCGTTTCCGCCATCACGCGGTACATGTCCTCATCCGCCAGGCCACCGGAGACGTCGTTGATCAGATCCACGCCCTCTTCAGCAGCGGCCTGCGCGGTAGCGGCACGCATCGTGTCAATCGAGGTCCGGATGCCATCCTCGTGCAACGTCCGGATCACCGGGCGAATGCGCTCCGCTTCCACCTCCGCGGGAACGCGGGTGGCGCCGGGTCGGGTGGATTCGGCGCCGACGTCGATAATGTCCGCACCCAACCGCACCAACTCGTGGGCATGGGCGATGGCGTCATCGGTGGCGAGCCACTTGCCGCCATCCGAAAACGAATCCTCCGTGACGTTGACAATCCCCATCACACTCGTGCGTCCGGGCAGTGTCAGGTCGGCGACAGTGGTCATTGGTGTTCTATCCCCTAATCAGGCTCATGACCTCGGCACGCGAGGCCGCGTTCTTCTGAAAACCGCCACGGACAGCGGACGTTGTCGTCGTCGCACCCGGCTTCCGGATGCCGCGCATCGCCATGCACAGGTGCTCGCATTCGATGACGACGATCACCGCAGACGCATCAAGCTTTTCGACGATCGCATCCGCAATCTGCGCCGTCAACCGCTCCTGCACCTGCGGGCGCTTCGCATACATATCCGCCACACGGGCCAACTTGGACAGGCCGGTCACCTTGCCGTCCTGGCCAGGGATGTAGCCGATGTGGGCCACGCCGTAGAACGGCACGAGGTGGTGCTCGCAGGTGGAGTAGATCGGAATGTCACGCACGAGCACCAACTCGCGGTGGTTCTCCGAAAAGGACTTCTCCAAGTGCACCTTCGGGTCCTCGTGCAGGCCCGCGAACACCTCTGCGTAGGCGCGCGCCACCCGCGCTGGCGTCTCCACGAGGCCCTCGCGGTCCGGGTCCTCCCCCACCGCGATGAGCAGTTCACGCACGGCGGCTTCGGCGCGCTCGTGGTCAAACTTAGGCGTCGTCATCGTCGTCTCTCCTGTGCTTCGGCTCCCACGGTTCCCGTGGCAACTGGGTCGTCTCGTCTTCAGACGCAGTCGGACGGGTCTCCGGCTCCGGACCACGCGCTGGGTTGTCTGGGCGTTCGTGCTCCGGCAGGCGGAAGCCGATCTCCTCGGTCTCCCGGGTCGGGTAGTTCTCCGCACCCGGGTGCTGCTTCGGCTCGGGCTGCTTTGGTTGCGGTCCGCCCACGTAGGTCCAGTCCGCCGGCGGCTTCTCACCGCGGTACTGCGGGGCCTGGCCCTTCGGCGGCTGCCAACGCGTGGAGCCCTTCTGCTCCGCTGCCTTCTCTTCCGCCTCGCGTTCCTTGCGACGACGCTCACGCGTCGCCTTCGACGCCTCCAGGATGGAGAAACGCTTCGGTGGCTCCTCGCCACGCTCCTTCGCAATCTCCACTGGGGTCTTCACCGGCTCGCGACCGATCTGGCGACCGAAGCGCACGTCGTGCTCCGGCAAGGTCGGGCGTTGCGGCTCGATCGAGTCGAAGATCTCCTCCAGATCGCCGCGACGCAGGGTTTCCTTCTCCAGAAGCTTCGAGGCCAACGTATCCAGCTCGTCGCGGTATCGCTCGAGGGTTGTGTAGGCGACCTTGTGGGCTTCGTCGAGAAGCGTCTGCATCTCCTCGTCGATCTTCGCGGCGACTGCCGGCGAGTACTCGAGCGTGCCGCCACCGCCGCGGCCGGAAAACGGATCGCCCTGCTCCTGGCCGTACTTCACCGGGCCAAGCGAGGAGGTCATGCCGTACTCGGTGACCATCGCACGCGCGATCTTCGTGGCCTGCTCGATGTCGTTCGACGCACCGGTGGTCGGCGCGCCGAAGACCAGTTCCTCGGCGGAGCGGCCACCCATGGCGAACACCATGCGGGCGAACAGTTCGTCGCGGGTGTACATGCCCTTGTCGTCCTCGTCGGCCGTCATGGCAAAGCCACCGGTGCGGCCGCGGGCAAGAATGGTCACCTTGTACACGCGCTCGATGTCCTTGAGCGCCCACGCAGACAGTGTGTGGCCGCCCTCGTGGTAGGCGGTGACCTTCTTCTCGTGCTCGGAAATGATCTTGCTGGAACGACGCGGGCCACCGATCACGCGGTCGGTGGCTTCTTCCAACGCATCCGCGGTGATCACGTTGCCGCCGATGCGGGCGGTGAGCAACGCGGCCTCGTTAAGCACACTCGCCAGGTCCGCACCCGACATGCCCGCGGTGCGCTTGGCCAAAGCATCCAGGTTGACGTCCTTGGCCAACGGCTTGTCCTTCGCGTGCACCTTCAAAATCTGGGCACGGCCCGCGAGGTCCGGGTTGGATACCGGAATCTGGCGGTCGAAACGGCCCGGGCGCAAAAGCGCGGGGTCCAGGATGTCCGGACGGTTCGTCGCCGCCAGCAGGATCACGCCCTCGCGGCCGGAGAAGCCATCCATCTCCACCAGCAACTGGTTCAGGGTCTGCTCGCGCTCGTCGTGGCCACCCCCCATGCCGGAGCCGCGCTGGCGGCCGACGGCATCGATCTCATCGACAAAGATGATGCACGGAGCGTTCTCACGCGCCTGTTTGAACAGGTCACGCACGCGGGAGGCACCCACACCAACGAACATCTCCACAAAGTCAGAACCGGAGATGGTGTAGAACGGCACGCCCGCCTCACCAGCGACAGCACGCGCAAGCAGGGTCTTACCGGTGCCCGGCGGGCCATAGAGCAGCACACCACGCGGGATCTTCGCGCCGAGCTTTTCGTACACGCTCGGGTCGGTGAGGAAGTCCACCACTTCGTGGAGTTCGTCGACGGCCTCGTCGGCACCCGCCACGTCATCGAACGTGTTGGTCGGGTTGTCCTTGGTCAGCTGCTTCGCCTTCGAACCACCAATGCCAAACGGTCCGCCGCCGCCCGACTGCATGCGATACATGAAGTAGAACAGCAAGCCGAACACCAGGATCATCGGCAGCATGAAGCCCAGCATGGACATCAGGAACGAATCCTGCGTCACGTTCGTCTGGTAGGAATCCGCCTCAGCCTCACGCACCGCCTGGAACACATCCGGCGCGGTACGAGCCGGGTACTGGGCGGAGATCGCCTCGACACCCTCGCGCTCGTCCACAGTAATCGGCTCACGCAGATCAATACGCACCCGCTGCTCACGGTCATCGATCTGCACTTCCTCCGCGTTATGTTCGCGGAGCTGCTGCATCGCCACCGACGTATCCACGCTCTGGTAAGCGCGGGAATCGTCCCCGATCAGCGTCAGCAAATAGAGCACAATAAGCGCGATGGCGCCCATAATGCCCCACCGCATGACGTTTTTATTTTTGCTCATAAACCTTTGTTCTAGTCGGCTTTACTCAGCGTCCGAGTACACGCGCGGATGCAACGTGCCCACGTACGGCAAATCACGGTAGCGCTCCGCGTAATCCAGGCCGTAGCCGATCACGAACTCGTTCGGGATATCAAACCCGATATCAAGCAAGTCGATCTGCGCCGTCTGCACATCCGGTTTGCGCAATAGAGTAACGACCTCAAGGCTCTTCGGGTTCCTGTTCTTCAAATTACGCAGCAACCACGACAAGGTCAGACCCGAATCGATGATGTCCTCAACCACCAGCACATCACGGCCAGCGATCTCCTTATCCAGGTCCTTCAGAATGCGGACCACGCCAGAACTCGTCGTCGAGTTGCCGTAAGAGGACACCGCCATGAACTCCATCTCAGCCGGAATGGAGAGCTTGCGCGCAAAGTCCGTTAGGAAGAACACCGCCCCCTTCAGCACACACACCAAAATGAGGTCCTCTTCGGAGTCGCGGTACTTCTCCGACACCATATCCGCCAACTCCTGGATGCGCCCCTGCAACGATTCCTCGTCGATCAGGATCGCCTCCACGTCGTCGCCGTAACGGTTCGGCGGAACGTTGAAGTCCTTCGTGTCGTGCAACTCAGTCATGGGCTGGCCTTTCCCTTTCGCTGTGCCTCGCGGACGTCACGCAGTTCACCTGCGCGTAACTTCCTCATCTTGCCACTAGATTCCTACAAGGCACAACCACCTGGGGCATTTGGGCTAGAGCTGCGCTACGTTGCGTTCGTCGCGGCTCAGGAGCTCGTCGGCTAAATCATCGTGGGAGTCCTCAAGAAGCCCTCCCTGAATCCCCTCTTCTGCCTGAAAGCGGCGGAAACTCTCTACGATCTCCCGCATCGACTTCTCACCTGGTTGCATAGTCACCGAGCGTATTGCGCAGATCACGCCCGCACAAGGACCAGTTTCCCGTCGATTCGCGCCACCGAACGCCCGCCGCCTACCGCGATCGGCCCCTGCCCGCGCCAGTTGGTCACCAGTGCCTCGATCGCCGCCAGTTGGTCGCCTTGAACCCGCACTCCTTCATCCAGGAGCCATCTTGCTAATCGACGACACCTCACCGGCCCCGCATCCCCCTCCAACTCCACACACGACGTGGTCGGCGTGAGGTCTGTAAGTTGCTCGATGAGCGCCTGGTCGGCTGCGATCCGATTCGCGGTGGTAGCAAGCGCTGGCACCGCGTCCCCGCCGAGCAGGTCTGTCAGCGCCGGGACGATGTTCTGGCGCATTGCTACTCGACGATACGCCGGGTCGTCATTCATCGGGTCGTGCCAAGGTTCGAGCCCGAGTTCCTCGCACGCCCCGACGGTGTCTGCGCGGCGGATGTTCAGAAACGGTCTGACGATGTGTCCGTTGCGCTGCGCCATGCCCGACGGGTTGCCACGCAACGCGCCGAGTAGCAGGGTTTCTGCCTGGTCATCGGCGGTGTGTGCGACCCACACGTCGCGGCCCTGTTCGAGTAGCGCGGCGTAGCGGGCTTCGCGTGCGGCGGCCTCGACGTTGCCGGGACCTACTGTCACGTTGGCCACCGTAGAGGCAAACCCGAACTCGCGCGCTACGGCCGCGGCACGCTCGGCGACGTCGGCCGATCCGGGCTGCAAACCATGGTCCACGACCATCACCGAGACGTCCTTTTGCTCTGCTGCTGCTGCCGCAACCAGCGCCAACGAGTCCGGCCCGCCCGACAGCCCGATCACCGCTGGCCCATCGAAGGGACGCACGGCTTGCCTGCACGCGAGGAAGTGCGGGGAGCGGCGCGGCCAAAACGGTTGCATCAGGGTGCCTTTTAGAAAGCTCGCAGCGCCGAGGTGAACTCGTCCATGGCCCGGCGCGCCGCGAGCACGTCGGCGTCGTTGCAGATCAGCGCAAACGTATAAATGTTGCCGTTCACGCTGGTCACCGTTCCGGCCAGCGAGGCGGTGCCGTCGAGCGTGCCAGTCTTCGCGCGGACCCAGCCGCGCCCAGGCAGGTCGCCGTAGCGGTCCGCCAGCGTGCCATCGCCTGCTGCAACCGGCAGCGTGGATAACAGCGGGCGGAGTTCGGGTTTGGTCGTAGCTTCCACGAGCACGCTATCCAACACCACCGGCGGGATGCGGTTGTCTGTAGACAATCCCGAGTTGTCCGAGAGCGCCACACCCGACGTATCAATGCCGTGCTCCTGCAGCAACGACAGCGTCGCCGACGGCGCGTCCTTCACCCCGCGCGCGAGCGCGACCTCGCGGCCGATCGCCTCGGCGTAGACGTTGTCGGATTCCTTCATCATCATCTCGAGGCGCTCCACCAGTGTTGGCGATTCCACCTCAGCGACGACCTCGGTGTCGGTGGGGGCCTCGCGCACATCCACCACGCCCGCGCCGAGGCGATTCGCCAGCGCCTGCGCTACGTCGAGGGCCGGTGTGTGCGAACGCGGCACGTCCCCAGACGTCTCCCCGTCCAAGCGCCCACCGGACAGCATCGCGGGCTGCAGGGGTGCGACGTAACCGCCGTCGATATCCAACGGGTCCCAGCCCGGCATCATCTCCGGCATGCCCGCCCAGGCCGACGTATCCACGTACACCTCGGACGCCTCCCCGATCTGGCCCGCTAACTCGTCGAGCGCCTCCGCGTCCAACCACACGTCGCCGGCAGCCTTGATCGTCACCGCACCCGAATCCGCAGCACGCACCACCTGTGTGGTGATCGTGTCATTTTGCCCCAACTCGATCAGCGCCGCCGCGGCCGTGAGTACCTTCGTCACCGACGCCGGACGCAGCGCATCCCCGGAGGCCTCGTCAAACACCACGCCCCCGCTTACTGACGACACCCGCGCATGGAACTGCCCCAAACCAGGATTCTCAGCAAGATTGGTGAGGGTTTGGGTCAGCAAGGTGTCGTCGATAAGCGAAGGCTCTGCAGGCACAAGCGGAAACGCCGCCTGCTCAAGCCGAAACGCCGGCGCATGCTCAATACGCGACAACTGCTCATGCGCAGCCACACCAAACCCAGCAACACCACCAACCGCAGCCAACGCCAACGTGCCCGCAACCCAAGTCCATACCTTCATCGGCAAAAAGCGTAGCCCACGTATGATGATTTGCGGACAATCACCAAACGAAGGAGATCCCATGTCTATTGAGGTCATCATCGAAATCCCCAAGGGCTCACGCAACAAGTACGAGTTCGACCACGAAACCGGCCGCGTCTACCTCGACCGCTACCTGTTCACCCCGATGGCATACCCAGCCGACTACGGCTACATCGACAACACTCTTGCCGACGACGGCGACCCACTCGACGCCCTCGTCATCCTCCCCGAACCCGTCTTCCCGGGCGTCACCGTCAAGGCCCGTCCGCTTGGCGTATTCAAGATGACCGACGAAGCCGGCGGCGACGACAAACTGCTCTGCGTCATTGACGACGTCCGCTACGACCACTACCAGGACATCGACGACGTCTCCGACTTTGTCAAGGACGAAATCGAGCACTTCTTCGTCCACTACAAGGACCTCGAACCGAACAAGGAAGTCACCGGCTCCGGCTGGGGCAACAAGGCAGAAGCCGAGAAGATCCTCCAGGCCTCCATCGACGCATACAAGGGCGACAAGTAAGACGTTTCTTGTTTTCATCCCGGGCTCCGCGACTGTGCGGGGCCCGGTTTTTGCTGTTCTGTGGTGGGTTTTCTGGGGTTTTGCTGGGGTTTTTGCGCAGTCGTCTAGCTCCCCCTCAGATCCAACTAGACGATCAGCTGGCGGGCTTCACATTTCCCCAGGCCATGTTGAACATGATGGTCATTATGTGCGTGATCGTCTGGTTGGCCTCGCGGCGAGCTAGACGATCAGCGAACACTAGACTGCGGCCGGCGCCTTCTTCGTCTCACGCAGCACCATCACCGAGCCGAGCAGTCCTAACAGCAGGAACAGCGCAGAGAACCCGATCGACCAGGCGGCGGCCTCGGCGAACCCGCTGGCCAACTGCTCTACAACCACACTGCGGGCGTCGCCGAGGGGTGCGGTGAAGGGGTCGGAGGGGTTGGCGTCGCGAAGTTGCCCGATCATCGAGCCCGCGGACGCCTGGGTGGCGTCGGACAGCTTGGACAGCACATTGTCGGGCACCCCGGCAACAGCGTCGAGCGAGGACGGGATGGTGCGCGCCATCGCCGCTGCCAGGGCGGATCCAGCGATCGCGGCGCCCATGGCGGAGCCGAGTTGGCGCACAGTGGACTGGGTGGCCGAGCCCGCGCCCGACTGCGCTTCGGGGATACCGGCGAGCACCGTCGAGGTCAACTGCGCGGAGGCGAGGCCGAGCCCCACGCCGTAGACCACGAGTGCGCCGACGGTGAACCAGGTGGAGCCTTGCGTTGCGACGACCCCCGCCAACAGCCCAACACCAACCACCTCAAGCGCAAGACCAAGCACGACGACACCCGGCGCGCCGAGCCGAGCCGCGAGGTGGCGTGCGGAGGCACCGGAAACGAACGCGCCGAATGCCATCGCGGCAAGGACAAGGCCGGTGCGCACGGTGGAAAGGCCGACCGCGTTGACCAGGAACAACGGCAGGACAAACATGAGGGCGAACTCGCCGACGGCGACCATGGCAGCGGTGAGGTTGCCCCAGGAGAATGTGCCGACTTTGAACAGGGAGAGATCCAGAAGCGCATCGCGGCCGTTGCGCGCGCGGTGCAGCTCCCAGCGCAGGAACAGGCCGATGAAGATCAGGCCGATACCGATGGCGAACGGCACGGGCGAGACAGTCCAGCTCTCTGGCCAGGACCAGGAGCCGATGCGCAAGGTTTCTTTCTTTTCCCACCAGCCGAGCGTGGTCGCTTCGATGAGCCCGAACACGACAAGCCCGAAGCCGATGGCGGAGGTGAGCAGGCCGTCGACGTCGACACCCCGGACATTGCGTTTACCGTGGGTTTGCGGCACCCAGGCGTAAATCCCCAGCAGCACCAGCAGGCCGAGCGGAAGGTTTACCAAAAAGATCCACTGCCAGGAGAAGTACTGCGTGAGCACTCCGCCGAGCAGCGGGCCAAGCGCCGCCGTACCGCTCATCACGGCGCCCCACACACCGAACGCGGCGGCACGGTCCTTGCCGTGGAAGAGCGAATTTACCGACGACAACGTCGCCGGCAGCACCAATGCACCACCGACGCCTTGGACGGCGCGGGCTGTGATCAGGGTGGTTGCGGTCGTCGATAAGCCTGCAAGCAACGAGCCACCAATGAACAGCGCAACGCCTGCGGCGAACGTGGTGCGGCGGCCGACGCGATCACCGAGGCGACCGGAGCCGAGCAGCAACGCCGCGAAGATGACGTTGTAGATCGCGTTGACCCACTGCGCGTTGGTGAGGCTGAGGTCGAGCGCGGTGATCATCGTGGGCAGGGCGACGCCAACGATGGTGCCGTCCATAACAATCAGCGCCAGCCCCGCGGCGAGGACTGCGAGGGCCTTCCACCGACCGGGGTGTTCGGTTGTTGTGTTTGGGGTGTGCACTGTAGTCATGGGGTTCCTTTCGACCTTCACGACAGTAGGCCTGGGAACCACCCGGATTCATCAACCGATCGGTCGAAAAAATGCACACCCTTTCGGTTTAGAAGTAGTGCTTGTACAGGTAAAACCCAACAGCGCCGAGGCCCGTAAGCACCAGCAGAATGCTCGGCACGATGATCGCAAGCGGCGAGGTGCTCGAGGACTTCGCCGAGCCATCTTCCTTCCCAGCCGGGATCTCCAGCGATTCCGTGATTGTTGTCGTTGCGCTCGTACTCTTATCGACGACCGACCCCTCCGGAATCTCCACCACCGTAGTAGCCGCTGCCGTGGTGGTCGGTGCAGCCTCCGACGGCTTCGTGGTCGGCGTTACCTTGGTGGTCGACGTCTTGGTCGACAACCGCGGCGTCGAAGACGGCGCAACATCAGACGGACGCGAGGTCGTGGTCACCGTGGACTCTGCCGACGGAGTTGTCGCAGACGTACTTGCCTTCTTGGTGGAAGTAGACGGCGCAACATCAGACGACTTCGTGGTCGTGGTTGCCTTCGTCGCCCGAGTCACAGTGGTCGGCGTGGTCGGCGTGGCCTTGGTGGTCGACGTCTTGGTCGAGAACCGCGGAGTCGTAGACGGCGTGACAGCAGACGTACGCGGGGTCGTGGTCACTGTGGTTTCCTTCGACGACGTTGCCTGCTTGGTCGTGGTTGCCTTCTCCGTCGTCGTAGACGGTGCAACCTCCGACAACTTCGTGGTCGTGGTGGCCTTCGTCGCCTGGGTCTGCGTAGTTGGCGTGGGCCTCAGCGTCGGGGACGTGGTCGATGTCCGCGAGGTCATAGAGGTCGTAGTCGGCGCAGACGTAGTTGCCTTCGCGGTCGTGGTGGAACGAGGCGTCGTCACCTCTGGCTTGGTGGTTACCTCAGACGTCGGCTCCGGTTTCTGCGTGGGCTCCGGTTCGAGCGTGGCATCCGGGTGCTGCGCCTTGAACTCCTCAAGATTGTTCTGGGCAGCCTGCAAGACGCTCCAGGCAGCATCCGCAGCTGCCTCGGCTTCATCGATGCCTTCGCCCGTTTCCTGCGCTGCCCTAACTGCCTCATCAGCAGCCACGTACTGATGCTTCGCTTCCTTCACCGCATCCAACGCTTCCTGCAGGGTGGTCGGCTTCGGCAATTCCTCGACGGGAGCGACCTGGGTGGGCTCCTCAGGGGTCGGCTCCGCAGAGGTGGGTTCCTCAACCACGACAGTTTCGATCACCGTCGTCTCGGTGGTCGGTTCCTCGGTGGTCGTTGTGGCCGGGACCGTCGTAACGACGGTGCTGATCTCAGGCGTGGACGGCTCAGGAACTACCGGCGCGGGCTCCGAGGTCGTCGGCTGAGTTGTTGTCGGAGTCGAGGGCTCCACCGGCGACGGTTCCGGAGCGGGCGCGGGCGCAGGCGCAGGTGCAGCAGTCGTGCTCGGCTTCGGCGGGCGGCCGCCGTACTGCTTAAGGTTGTTGTGCTGGATGAGCACCTGTGCGTCCAGGGCCTGCGGGGTAGTCGCGGACTTGCCGCGGTTGTTGCCCACCTTCATCAGCGCACCGTCGCACGAGTGGGCAAGGCCCATGGCGTGGCCGATCTCGTGGGCGAGGGTCATGGTGATGCTCGGTTCGTGTCCTCCACGGATCGTGTCGGGGTTAATCAGCACCTTCATGTCGTGCACGTTGCCGATGACGCGACCTACGGAGCCGCCGAGGTTAGCCTCCTGGACGGTGACGACTTTGTAGCCGGGTTTGTCCACGTACTCGAAACGCACGAGGCCATTGGTGGCCTTGCGCCATTCGGCGGTGGCGCGGTCGATGTGCGGCTTCAGTCGGTCCGGCGCGTAAAGGTACAGGGTGTTTTCGACGAGGGCGTTTTCGTTGTCGCTAAACACGAAGCGGTCCATGTGCGGGATCGGCGCGCCCCTCTTCGCAGCTGCAGTGGCTTCCTTGCACTCACGGCTGAGTGGGTCGATGTCGACGTGAGCATGGGCGGTTGCAGGAGCTACGACACCGCCTGCGATCACAGCGGATGCACAGGCGGTGGCGATCAGATGTCTATAATTCACGAACTAAGAGAACATCATTCTCAGCCGTAAATCAAGTCGGGTGTCCTAGATAAGACGACGGCGCGCGAAGGCGTATACGCCGGTACCCAGCACAGATGCGAGCAGCAGCGCGAATAGTGCGCGCACGAGGGTGTTGGAGCCGGTCTCGGCGGCGAGGCCGCGCTGGGCGGTCGCGGCAGTGTCAGCGGCGGCCGCGTCAACGGTTTCAGCGCCGCCACGCTCGGCGGCGTACGGGGCAGCCGGGGCGACGTCGACGTTCAGGTCGCCGGCAGCGCGAGCGGCCTCGATACCCTGGCGCGCGATTTCGCCAGCAAACTTTGCGACGAGCCCATCACTCAACGCAATCTCCTCCGGCGTGACATCCGAGTTCACGCGCAGGACATCGGCGACGAAGGTGTGACCGTTTTTGTTCAGGAAGTAGGTCACGCCGTCCAGGGTGGCCACTGGCGGGAACTTGACCAAACCGTTGGCAACCGGGTCCGGGTTGGCCGGGTCGACGTTGTCGGCGCCAAGCGGCTTCTCAGCCGGGGCCTGGGTGGCCTCGCCACCAGACTGCGCCTCAGCCTTCTCCTCTTCAGAGAGCTCCGGGGCGGGAGCGGGTGCCGGTGCCTGCACAGAAGTCTGGGCGTCGCGGATGACGCCGGTGTCGATGAGGCCGGCCACGGCGGCGTCGACAATTGCAACTGCCTTCTCCTGCTGTGCGGAGTCGAGCTGCGCGAACGGCTTGAGCGCCTCCTGCGCGTCAGGCACGTAGTGGGTGCCTTCCTCGTTGAGGAAGTAGGTTTCGCCGCGCGCGTCCTTGGTTTCCTTGGGCAGGTCCTGCGCGTTGGCGTTTGCCATCGGCAGGGCGGCCAGGGCGAGAGCGCCAGCGGCGGCTGCGGCGAGAAGGCGGTTCATTGTGGTCTCCTGAAGTTGAGAAAGTCTAAAGTTCAACTTGAAGTCTACAGTGTCTTGACAGTTTTTACACCAGTCACACGAGAAACTTTTGTCACAATTTGACAAACGGGCGCGACAACGCACCAGAAATCAACGTGGCTGGAAGACGGTTTCCACCTCGTCGTCAGTGGCGGTGCCCTCGAGCTGCCACCCCACCACCGCATTGCGCACCGAGTTGGCCAGCAGGTTCGACGGCTGCACACAACTGATGGTCAGCAGCCGACCAGGCATCGGCCCGTCACCCCAGATCTCCGGGTTGGAGGCAAGCGACTTCTTGTCAGGATCGTGCAGATCAGTCGCGCGGTACACCAGCCAGTCCTGCCCGGAGGTTTCGGTGCGCACGTAGAGGTAGTCGCCGACGGCAACGTTGTGGTGCTCGGTGGTGCCGTCGTAAAGCTTGTTAAACACCGCGCTCACCCCCGCACCCGTGTGACCCGCGATGACCACAAGATCCTTCGCATCCGTGCCAGGCAGCGCGTACGGGTACCCCTCCCCCGTCAGCGCACACGCCTTATCCAGGCTCTTCGGATCGATCGCGCCATCGACCACCCGGCAATCCTCGGCCTCAAACCCGGCGCGCATCCCCAACACCGGCACAACCATCTCCACCGGCCGTCCCGCTGGAATCTGCGCAGCTGCTTCTCGACGAACCGACGTCTCCGACGACGTCTCTTCCGTGGTGGGGGTTTCGGGGGAAGGCGTGGTGTCGTCGAAAAGCAATATGCGCACGACGAACACAACGATGAGCAGCGCGACAATGCGGCGCACATGATAAACCCAGCGAGGAGTGGACGTCACGGGCGCTATCATACGAGCCATGGAGAATGTCCAAGTCACTGAAGTCCCTGCAGGCGCGCAACTTATCGACGTCCGCGAGGCCGACGAATACGCCGCCGTCCGCGCAACCGGCGCCAAGAACATTCCGCTGTCCGAGTTCGTGGCACGCTACAGCGAAATCGACCCGGATCAGGACATCTACCTGATCTGCAAGGGCGGCGGCCGCAGCGCACAGGCCGGCGAATACCTCGAGCAAGCCCTCGGCTGGGACGGCATTTACAACGTCGCGGGCGGCACCACCGCCTGGGTCGAACAAGGTTTGCCGCACGAAAATTAGGCCGTCCCAACCATTGGGACGCCGCAGGGAAGTATGGTGGGGGTATGTCGACGCTTCCTGAACTGCCCTCCGCTCTTCTGAAGTCTCCCCACTTCCAGATCGAACGCGTGCGCAGGCACACCAAGGACGAAGTCGAACGCACCCTGGCCAAGCACGACACCACCATGCGCGAGTACTGGGTGCTGTCCTGCGTGGACGTCGCTCCAATGTCGCAGCGCCAACTGTCCGAACTGCTGATCATCGACGCCTCCGACATGGTGCGGCTCATCGACTCGCTGGAGAAACTCGGCTGGGTCACCCGCGACCGCGACCCGAAAGACCGTCGCCGCCAGATCGTCGCCGCGACCAAGAAGGGCACGAAGGCGCTGGCCAAACTTGGCGACGACGTGGTTGCAGCCGAGGAGCGCGCACTCGAAGCGTCGTCCCAGAAGCAGCTGAAGAACCTGAAGAAGCTGTCGCAGGCGCTCGAGACGGAATAGCCGTGTAGTCGCCGTGTAGTCGAGCGATGCGCCCCGGATAGGTCTAACCTAATCCGCATGGTTCAAGCCGAGCCCCTTCCCAATCCGCTCCTGCGCAGCCACCTCGCCCCGCCGGAGCGGACACTTATTGATGTCCTTTTCGCCTCCGCCGAAGCCCACCCCGGCGCGGCGGCCATCGACGACGGCGAAGTAATCACGTACGCCGAACTCGTCGAAGAAATCGAACAACGCGCCACCGCCATGCGCACCCAGGGTGTGCCGTACCGGGGCCGCGTCGGCATCCGGATGACGTCCGGCACCCGCGAGCTCTACCTCGCAATCTTGTCGACGATGCGCGCCGGCTGCGCCTACGTCCCCGTCGACGCGGACGACCCGGACGAGCGCGCCGAAACCGTGTTCACCGAAGCGGACGTGGATGCCATCTGGACCGACGCGGGCCTGCGGATGGTGAAGGCGCCGGTTGGTGGTGGTGTGTTGGGCGGCGAGCTTGGCGCGCTTGCAACAGTCACCCCCGACGACGACTGCTGGATCATCTTCACCTCCGGCTCCACCGGCAAACCAAAGGGCGTAGCGGTGACCCACCGCTCGGCCGCCGCCTTCGTGGATGCGGAGGCGCGCCTGTTCTGCCAGGACGAACCGCTCGGGCCCGACGACCGCGTGCTTGCGGGCCTGTCGGTGGCGTTCGACGCGTCCTGCGAAGAGATGTGGCTGGCCTGGCGCCACGGGGCGTGTTTGGTGCCGGCCCCGCGCGCGCTGGTGCGCTCGGGTCAGGATTTGGGCCCGTGGCTGATCCGTCGCGACATCACGGTCGTCTCCACCGTGCCCACCCTCGCCGGACTATGGCCAAAAGAGGCCCTGGACAACATTCGCCTGCTCATTGTGGGCGGCGAGGCCTGCTCCCAAGAACTGACCGACCGCCTTGCCGACGGCCGCGAGATGTGGAACACCTACGGCCCCACCGAGGCGACCGTGGTGGCCAGCGCAACCCGGCTCTTCCCCGGCAAGCCGGTGACCATCGGTTGGCCGCTGGACGGGTGGGACCTCGCCATCGCAAGCGACGGCGAGGGAGAAGCAGGTGAGTTGATCATCGGCGGCGTGGGCCTCGCGCGCTACCTCGACCCGGAGAAAGACGCCGAGAAGTACGCGCCGATGGGTGATTGGGAGCGCGCGTACCGCACCGGCGACCACGTGCGACTCACCGAGGATGGCCTGGCGTTTATCGGCCGCGCCGACGACCAGGTGAAAATCGGTGGGCGCCGCATCGAGCTCGGCGAGGTGGAGGCCAACGTGGCCGCGCTCGAGGGTGTGTATAACTCCGCCGTCGCCGTACAAACGCTGCCCGCAGGTGACAAGGTGCTCGTCGGCTATGTCTCCCCCGACGACGGCGTTTCGTTGGACGTGCAGCAGATGCGCGAGCGCCTCGCCGAGGTCATGCCGGCCGCGCTCGTGCCGCGCATCCACGTGATGGACGAACTACCGATCCGCACCTCCGGCAAGGTGGACAAGAAAGCCCTGCCGTGGCCACTGCCCGCCAGCGTGGACGCGGTCGGCATGACGCCGACCGAGCAGTGGGTTGCCGAAGCATGGGTGGCGGTGCTCGGCCTGGACGTGCCGGGCAAGGATGCGGATTTCTTTGAGTTAGGTGGGTCGTCGCTAGCTGCCGCCTCGCTCATCGCGCGTCTGCGCGAGCGCGTGCCCACCATCGCGGTGCGCGACCTCTACGACCACCCCAGGTTGGAAACGCTCGCATCGCTTATCGACGACCTCACCCACACCGCCAAAACCTCCACCCGCGAACGTTCTGTGGCTCCGGTCTCGGGCGCGACCCGGCTGGCGCAGACGCTGCTCATGGTGCCGGTGATGACCCTGAAGGCGTCGGCGGCGGTGACGTGGGTGGCGATCGTCGCAAATGTGCTGGGCCTGACCACGCTGTCGTGGACCTGGCTCGCGGTGGCGTTTGCGGTGCTGTGCACGCCGTTGGGGCGGATCCCAATCGGCGCGCTCGGGGCGCGTGCGATCCGGGGCCGGATCGCGCCCGGCGTGTACCCGCGCGGCGGTTCGCAGCATTTGCGGCTGTGGGCCGCGGAGCGGTGGCTGGCTGCCTCGGGTGCAATGAACATCGCGAGTGCGAACGCCGCCAAGATCACCGCCCGACTGTTGGGCAACACGGTGGGCAAGGACGTAGATATGCACGCGTTCGCGCCGGTGACCGGCCTGGCCACCATTGGCGAGGGCGCCGCCATCGAACCTGGCGTGGACCTCGGCGGAACCTGGCTCGACGGCGACGAACTGCACGTCGGCACCGTGGTCATCGGCCCCGACGCCCGCGTGGGCGCGCGCTCCACACTGATGCCCGGCACCGAGATCCGCGAGGGCGCCCACGTGGAGGCCGGCTCCACCGTCACCGGCGACAAACCGGTGAAGAAGCACGCCCGCTGGGCCGGCTCGCCTGCGCGGAAAAAGGGCCGGTCCAAGCACCGCTTCCCCAACGAACGCCCGCCGCGCCGGCCCATGTGGGCGCTTGCGTACGGCCTGACCTCGCTGGTCTTGTCGGTGCTGCCCGCCCTGGCTGTGCTCGGCGGTGCGGCGGCCACGCTCGGCCTGGCGCGGGTGTTTGAGACCCGCTCCGTGTGGGGCCTGCTGGTCTTCGCACCCGTCGGCGGCGTGGTCTACATCGGGCTTGGCCTCGCCCTGACCTGGGCCGGCGTACGCCTGGCGCAACTCGGCGTCCAACCCGGCGTGTTCCCCGTCCGCTCCTTGCGCGGCTGGAGCCTCTGGACCGTCACCCGGCTTATGGACGACGCCCGCACCCGCTACTTCCCCATCTACGCCGGCGCCGCCACACCCGTCTGGCTGCGCCTTCTCGGCGCCCACATCGGCGAACACGCAGAAGTGTCCACCGCGGTCATGGTGCCGAAACTCACCGAAGTCCGCGAAGGCGCATTTCTTGCCGACGACACCCTCGCCGGCGGCTACGAAATCGGCGGAGGTTGGATACGGACCGACCACGCGGTCGTGGGTAAGCGGTCGTTCGTAGGTAACTCCGGCATGGTCGCCCCCGGACGTAAACTCGCCAAACACTCCCTGGTGGCGGTGCTATCCGCGAGCCCGAAGAAGTCCAAGGCGCACTCGAACTGGTGGGGATCCCCGCCCGAACGCATGCGCCGCGTCGAGGTCGAATCCGCAGGTGAGGCGACGTACGAACCGACGAAGGGGTTGGTGCGCAGGCGTGGTGTCGTGGAGACGATGCGCCTTTTAGCCCCGATGACCCAGGCGGTCCTTGCCACCCTGTTCGCGGCTTGCGTGGTGACGTTGCTTGAGCGCATCGGCTGGTGGACGTACCTGCTCGGCGGGCTTACCTGGATGGGCGTCGGCGTCGTCGCAGTTGCCTCCGCCGTAGTGGCCAAGTGGGTCCTCGTAGGCAAACACCGCGCCGGCGAACACCCGCTGTACTCGTGGTTCGTGTGGTTGAACGAACTGCAAGACCAGTTCATCGAAGTCATCGCCGCACCCTGGTTCTTCAACTGGGCAACCGGCTCCGGCGAAATGAACCTGGCGCTGCGGGCGTTGGGCGTTCACATCGGGCCCGGCGCGTGGGTCGAGTCCTACTGGTTCCCCGAAACCGACCTGTGCTCCGTCGGCGCCGGCGCCACCGTAGGCCCAGGCACCGTCGTGCAAACGCACCTGTTCCAGGACCGCGTGATGTCTCTGGATACCGTCACCATCGAGGCGTCGGCCACCCTCGGCGCCCACTCCGTTTCCCTGCCGGGTTCCGTCATCGGCGCCGGTGCGACCGTGGGCCCCGGCTCGCTGGTCATGCGTGGCGACGAGGTGCCCGCCAACACCGTCTGGCAAGGCAACCCCGTCGAGCCGCGGTAGGGGTGAGCTTCGCCCCTTCCGCGGAAGTCGGGGTCCGATCCCGACTCATCGCTTCTCGGGCGGTAAACGCGGCTGAATCAGCTCAGGTACTGATATAGGCCCCCGGGGACGCAACCGTCTGATCTCTTGAAGAGCCTCGCTCCAATGTTCCTGGTCCAAGGGCAGCCAATTCTCGACGTTGGACATGTAGGAACTCGAGAGAATGTTGTTTACCGCAAGTCGCTCAGATTTTGTCAGCTCTCGTTTTACTTCTGTCCTATTAGCGCACGCCAGTAGTGCGAGCGCATCTTGAACGTGACGTTCACGGTTTCCGTCGGCGAGCCGAAGGGCGTGGCCCTTTATTGAGATGGCAGACCAAACGTTTGGCAGGCGGACCGCCCGCTCGTCACTAACCGGTACCTCCAGAACATCCTTGAGCGTCCCATCTGAAAGGATGCCGAGTGCTGATTTGGACCCGGGGCACTTTACGACGTTGTACCCGCGCCATCGGTCGGGCGTATTTTCACTGTCCTTCCCCATCACATCAACACGAAATCCCTGGCCACCGAGAAACTGATGGAGGAACCCTTCTCTAGTTAGTGGCAAGACTGGCTCGTATCCGCTTTCCTCCAATTTTTGTGCCACACTGCCCAGAGTCGAATGGTTGACCGGATCCACGACTATGTCGACATCTGCTGTTGGCCTGGCGTAGCCAACCTCATTCAACGCGCAGTGCAAGTGGGTCATCGCCCCACCAACGAGCAACCAGTCTTCCCCATCAAGCGCAGACGCAACCTTGAGGAGCAACAGACGAACGTGGTCCATAGTGGCTACGCTACAAGTGTCGAGTGCTCTACCACATACGCTCGGACCGCCTGTTGCAGCCGAGCATCCCCAAGCATGTAAGCATCAGCGAGAGCTTGTTGCTCAGTGCAATCTGTTTCCCTGATGAGGACACCTACACGGGATGTTTGATTACACAGCCCATAGATCCCCGCATCGATCAGCTCGTCTCGCGAGGATGCTTGCACATACCGGCGTCCCCCTGGCGCAAGCCCCATTTCCCGGGTGTCCAGTAGTCCTGTCTCAGCCGGCCGGAATTGATCCACGAGGTTGAAATAGGTCGGCTCGACATAAACGAGATCCCAGGCAACAAACGATTGCTCAGCGCCGAAAAGCCTAGTGAACTCCTCGGAGACGAATCGAGACAGCGCTTGCGCGAGCATGAGGTTAATGGTTCCGTGCTCATCCAACACTGCGCGTCCGCTCTTGACCACACGTCTCATGTCTTCTAAATCTGCGTGGAAGTTTTCGGCAGCTTGCTCCAACGTAACCCTCACCTCGCACCTCCTCACTGGCAGACATAGGGGACGAACCACTTTTCAGGACTTTTACCTGAGCCTAGTGGTTCGAGCTGCACCTTTCTAGTCCCCGTCTACGAAACTCTCGGGGATCGCTGTCAATCGGGCTCGGTGTAGACCCGTCTCGTTGTTCTCGGCATCTAAGGCAATGCAACCCCGTCGAGCCGCGGTAGGGGGAGCGGGTCGGCGGTGCGGGCCGTGGTGCGGGTCGGCGGTGCGGGCCGTGGTGCGGGCCGCGCGCTTTTCCGGCGGCCTTCCCCGCCCCTCCCCGCGTAAAGGTCGTTACCTGGAGCCCGTTAATGCGACCCTAACCCCGTACTAACGGGTTCCAGGTAAAGACTTCTAGCAGCCGAAACGCGGCGCCAAATATCACCTATCTCGAGAAATATCCCCTTTTCTAGAGCTCCGCTGCAATGTCTTCAACGAATAATTCGACCGGCCCATCAACGCTGCCGAACTGTTTCACCACTTGCTCAATGTCTTGAGCATTCCGTAACCCCAGGTGTTTCGCGAGAACAACCGCATCATCGAGGTCCTGCTCCGCTTGGCGAGTCGAAACCACCTTGGTAAACAACAGAAACTCTGCTGACGCAATCTCGACAGTGAGATTCGGACCGATAACTAGGAGATCCGGACTGTGATCGGCCGAAAAAGGTAACCCGAGATCGTGCACCTGCGAGTTCACCCAGTCTGCAGGCAACCCGAGTTTCACGGCTGTTTCTTCAACCGCATTTCGAACTTGCCGGTAGTTCTCAAAAACAGAATCGATATCTGCGGTTGCCCTAGTCGCGTCGTACCTCAGAGCAATCGCAGCGCCTCCAATAACGCGGAGCGTCGCATTCGTGCCCTGATTTCCCAACTGTTTCTCGAGCTCTGCAAGCGCGTGCAAGAGCTCATCTCGTGTTAGATCCACGGGCGATCGTGATCCTTCGCCGTTCGTAGATTTCCCTCACCCAAGCAGATGCTTCTTTTACGGAAGGACATCGGAGTCCGTTCAAGATTGAAAACGAACCGAGAAGGACGACTCGTCGGATAGAACCAGGCCTCAGGGGGTTCGGAAATCTCAGCAGACCATCCAGGGCTCTCCCCAGGGAAGCGTTCGGAGTACGTCATCTCAGCAGCAGCTCGAATGACACGATCCCAATCTGCATCTCCAGTCGTATCCGGTTCACGGTGCGCCGCTATGAACTCCTTGTGATCTTTAATATCCCGGATCTCTGACACAACACGCTTCAGCACACGCACCACAAAAGAGGAATCATTTTCGGCAGCAAGTTCACATTGCACCCATTGTGCAAAGCGTTCATAGGTATAAAACTGATTCACTTGCGCCTCCTTCCTCAATTCGAGCCTTCGGCTTCGATTATGACCCACTAGCGCCTCTGCGTACAGACCAAACTCGACTGCCATGCAGCGATGCCGACCAATCGGCTGCACCGTACCTCCCTCGCAAATGTCGTTACCGGGATGTCGTTCGTGCCACTTCAACCCCGCACCAACGAATTCCTGGTAACGACTTCTAGCAGCCGAAACGCGCCGCATGAATACAAAGCGAACACCCCAGTTCACAAAACTAGACAGACTGGTGTACTTTTACTGAACCAAGCGGTATCCGCCGCCGTAGTTTTACAAAAGAAAGTTCACTGTCATGTCACTCTTCCCGTCCCGCAACACCCGCAAGGGCCTCGCAGCCAGCGCCGCCGTGGTCCTCGCCGCCATTACCCTCACCGCCTGCTCCGCGGAGTCCGGCGATACCGACGCCACGAACGGCGCGGAGCCGGCCGCGGGCTTCCGCGATGTGGCCACGATCCAAGAGGACGGCTCGGTAAAGATCGGCGTGTTCTCGGACAAGTCCCCGTTCGGCTACGTGGATTCGAACGGCGAGTTCGCCGGTTACGACATCGAGTACGGCAACCGTCTGGGCGATGACCTGGGCGTAAACGTCGAGTATGTGCCGGTGGAGGCCGCTTCGCGCGTGGAGTTCCTGGACACCAACAAGGTCGACATCATTTTGGCTAACTTCACGGTCACCCCGGAGCGTGCGGAGAAGGTGGATTACGCCAACCCGTACATGAAGGTGTCGTTGGGTGCAGTCACGCCGGACAATGCGCCGATCGATAGCGTGGAGGGGCTTGAGGGCAAGAACGTGATCGTCGTTAAGGGCACGACCGCGGAGGCGTACCTGGAGAAGAACCACCCGGAGATCAAGCTGACCAAGTTTGAGCAGTACACCGAGGCGACGAACGCGCTTCTCGACGGCCGCGGCGACGCCTGGGTCACCGACAACACGGAGGCTCTCGCATGGGCTGGTAAGACCGATGGTTTCTCCGCGACGATCCCGACGCTGGGTGAGACGGACACCATCGCGGGCGCGGTGGCGAAGGGTAACGACGACCTGCGCGAATGGATGAACAACGAACTCGTCGATCTTGGCAAGGAGAACTTCTTCCACAACGCATACGAGAAGACCCTGAAGCCGGTGTACGGCGACGCGGTTTCCGCGGACGACCTGGTCGTTGAGGGCGGCCAGCTCTAACTCATGGACTTTTCGGTCGTTACCGAGAACATCCCGGTTTATGCTTCGGCGGCAGTCCTCACGGTGAGGGTTGCCGCCAAAGGCATTGTGCTCGCCTTTATCGTTGGCGCACTGGTGGCCGGGGTGCGGTTTTTCAAGGTGCCCGTGCTGAGCCAGATCGCGCGGGTGTACATCGAGCTCTCGCGCAACACTCCCCTGCTGGTGCAGTTGTTCTTCCTGTACTTCGGCCTGCCCAAGATGGGCGTCGTGCTGGAGAGCGAGACCTGCGCCGTGGTGGGCTTGGCCTTCCTGGGTGGCTCGTACATGGCGGAGGCGATCCGCGCTGGCCTGGAGGGGGTTGCCCCGATTCAGTTGCAGTCCAGTTTAAGCCTGGGCATGTCGCGGATGCAGGCGCTGCGCCACGTCGTCGCCCCGCAGGCCACGGCGCTTGCGCTGCCGGCGATTACGGCGAACATCATCTTCCTGATCAAGGAGACCTCGGTGGTCAGCATCGTGGCACTGCCGGATTTGGTCTACACCGCCAAGGAGCAGATCGGCCAGACCTACGAAACGCGCGAGGCGTTGCTGCTTTTGGTCACGTTCTACCTGATCATTTTGCTGCCCGTATCGCTGATCGCAGGACGACTGGAGAAGAAGGTGCGTGCGAATGTTTTCTGATCTCCAAATCCTCGCCGACGGCAACAACTTCCAGCGCCTCGTCTTAGGCCTTGGCGTGTCCATCCAGATCGCGCTTGCGTCGATGGGTTTGTCGATTGTGTTGGGGACGCTGTTGGGGGGGGTGATGTCGTCGCCAAGCAAAATTGTTCGCGTGATCACCCAGACCTACCTGCAGTTTGTGCGCATCATGCCACAGTTGGTGCTGCTGTTTCTGGTGTACTTCGACGCCACGCGCGCGTGGGGGCTGAACCTGGATGCGCGGGTGGCGGCGGTGATTGTGTTTACGCTGTGGGGCACAGCTGAGCTCGGTGATTTGGTGCGCGCCGCTATCGAGTCGGTGCCGCGCCACCAGTACCTCTCCGCGGCGGCGCTGGGCATTGAGGGGCGCGCGCTTTATCGTCACGTTGTGCTGCCGCAAGCGCTGCGCGGTCTGATCCCCGCGACGATCAACCTGACCAACCGCATGATCATGACCACCTCGCTCGTCGCGCTGATTGGCGTGGTGGAGGTGCTCAAGGTGGCGCAGCAAATCATCGACGCCAACCGTTTCGAATACCCGTCCGCCGCCCTGTGGATCTACGGCGTGGTGTTCCTGCTGTATTTTCTCGTCTGTTTTCCCATCTCGCTCGCCGCGCGCAAGCTGGAAGAAAGGTGGAGCTAGATGTCGCTTATCTCGCTCGAGCATGTCTCCAAGACGTACCCCAACGGGCACAAGGCGCTTAACGACGTCACCCTGTCCGTCAACCCCGGCGAAGTCCTCACCATCATCGGCCCGTCCGGCTGCGGCAAGTCCACGCTGCTGCGCACAGTCAACGGGTTGGAGCCGGTGGATTCCGGCCAGATCCTGGTCAACGGCCGCGACGTGACCGCCTCCTCGACCAAGCTCAAGGACGTGCGCTCCGATGTGGGCATGGTGTTTCAGTCCTACGACCTGTTCCCGCACCTGACCGTGATGGAGAACCTGCTGCTCGCCCCGAAGGTGGTCAAGGGCGCGGACAAGGACGAGGCCCGCTCGCGGGCGGTGGCGCTGCTCGAACGCGTGGGGCTTGCCGCCAAGGCCGACGCTCGCCCGCGCGAACTGTCCGGTGGTCAGAAGCAGCGCGTGGCCATCGTGCGCGCGCTTATGATGCAGCCGAAGGCATTGCTTCTCGACGAAATCACCGCCTCCCTCGACCCCGAAATCGTCCGCGAAGTTCTCGACGTGGTGGTTGGCCTCGCCCAGGACGGCATGACCATGATCGTGGTCACCCACGAAATGGCGTTCGCCCGCGCGGTTGCCGACCGCATCGCGTTTATGGACGCCGGCCGCATCGTCGAGATCGCCCCACCCGAGGAGTTCTTCGCCGCCCCGAAGTCCGAACGCGCGCAACGCTTCCTGGACCAGTTGGTGTTTTAGGCGGTTGCGGGCTGGGTCATAAACTGTTTGATGCCTCTAATCGGTAGCAAGAGATGTAACGGTTGCTCCGGCATCTCCTGAAATTCTGCGTACTGCATGTAGAACCGTTTCGCGTGTTCATCCAACGCGTGTACAACCACTGCCGCGGCTCCAATTTCTCCAGCCACAGTGAAGCACCGCGCTAGAGCGTCTCTCAGCAGCGCTTTCCCAACTCCTTTCCCCTGCGCATTCACATCTACCGCCAACCGCGCGAGAATTAACACTGGGATCGGATCGGGACGCCCCTTGGCAAACGCTTCTGGCGCGGCTCCAGCAACCATCCCACCCGTACAGACCGCATAGTACCCAGCGACGCGGTCATTCCACTTGGAAACGTAAACAACACAGTTGTGTGCCCGTTGATTCTGCATGGCGTAGCGGCGAAACCACACATCGAGCGAAACCTCACCACAATGAAAACTCGAACGATCATCCGCCTTAACAAGTTTCCGAGGCGGCTGAAGCACACCGTCAGTCGCCAAATTGAAACTCCTTGCCAAATGGAGTCTCCTCAGCGAAAAGTTTGCCAAGCTTAGAGAAGTCGGCCGGCTGGTCGAGAAGTTCCTCAACACGAGAGAAACCTTCTTCCCCCAACACAAAAAGTCGCTGATCAGCAAGTACCATCAATGCGCGCTCCACGGCACTGTCGAGCACAAACTGTGACACCGAAGTGTTTGTCACCTCAGCGGCCCTGCGGAAAAACTCCTCTTGGTGTGCGGATGTACGCAAGTTCAAGCGCCGGTCTTTAACTGCCATTTCAAACTCCTTAAAGCGATGTACTCACAATGTACTCACGATCGATGTCGATAGCAAGAGTGTTTAGAAAGGAGGAAATGGTAGCGGTGTGGTGAGTATCCGGTAGCGCTGTTTGCGACCGCGGTTTGCGCCGTCGGTCTTCGGCGCGTCGGAGATGGTTGCGTCCCTTAGTGTGGTGTAACGCT
>NZ_KV789304.1:0-3292 GCF_001807545.1 Corynebacterium sp. HMSC08F01
GCTTCGGCGAGGTCCTCGACCTCGCTGCCCGGCGACCCTGCCGAGCGGCGCGAGGACGTCGGCGACGTGGAATTCCGTCCGGCCCCGAGCCCTTCGACGGCGGCGTCCATCGGTTCACGCGCATAGCGGCTGAGGAACCTCGGCTGGACCTTGTCCTCGTAGGCCGCGAGGAGTCTGAGGTTGTTCTGGACGATCTGGGCAATCGACTTCATCTGGTTCTGTCTCCGGGTGTGTGGGCCGCGTCCACGCGGCGGTTTCAGGTTAGGTGATCGGGTTCGCGGGCCGTCGTCGGCGGTGCCGCCCCCCTCTCGGCCGACTCGTCGACTCATTGGTCGCTGTGGTGGGTTCATCAGTCACAAGCGGCACTGTGTTGCCCTCTCAGAAGATAATAACCATTATTACGTTAGGTTAGCCTAACCTCGCATGCGACTCAAGCCCCGTCTCGTGCGTTTGATAGACATTGCTGAAACCGAGATCGCGCAAAACCAGCACACCATTGAGTGACGCGTGGACGAAGACTCAGGATGGGCGCAAGAATCCGCAGGCGTTTTTAACAATCTTCTCGGTGAATCAGCCTGTAAATCCGGGGAATCCCCGTACTCAGGGGACGATCACTACCCCGCTGGAGTGGGAGCAGAAGGCTTCTCCGGATAAGCGCTCTGGTAATGGCCCGAAACCGAAGGTGCGGGCGTGTCCCAAAATGGCACGGCTATGGATCCGGCGCTCGGTCAAGGGGTTCCAGCGCCCTTTCACCGCCATCGACCATAAAGAAGCCAGCTAGGGAGAGAAACACCATGACCGCGATGAAGGCCCAGGATTCGCGCCATCCGAAGGCTTTGTATTGCCTTGTCTCTGGGCCTGTCTCTGGGCCTGTCTCCGGGCTTTCCGTCACACTGCTCATCCTCTTGCAACAGCACATCCCCCCTCGCTCATGATCAGAAACAGCCTATAGTTGACGTGTCACAAACTTTTCACGCGATAAGGGAGGACACGATGACTACAGACGCACAGAAGGACTGGGCAGGCGATGCCCAGAACGCCTCAACAGACGGCGAGTTCAAGCGGGATACGAACTATATCGGTGACCGCATTGTGTCGTCGATAAGCAATGAAGCTTCGCACTGGCCCGTGCAGCCGCACCGCTACCGTCTCATCGCCGCACGTGCCTGCCCATGGGCGCATCGCGCTGTCATCGTGCGGCGCCTGATGGGGCTGGAAGATGTGATCTCCTTGGGCCTGGCTGGCCCGACTCACGACAAGCGCTCCTGGACCTTCGACTTGGATCCGGGCGGCGTGGACCCCGTGCTACAGATCCCCCGCCTGCAGGATGCATACTTCGCACGCTTTCCCGACTACCCGCGCGGCATCACCGTGCCGGCAATCGTGGAAGAAGCAAGCGGCAAGGTGGTGACGAACGATTACAACTCCATGGTCCGCGACTTCCAAACCGAGTGGACCGCCTACCACCGCCCCGGCGCCCCGAACCTGCTGCCACCGGAAGAGCTGCGCGAAGAGGCGGAGGCGATCAACGACTTCCTCTTCCGCAAGTTCAACAACGGCGTGTACCGCGCCGGATTCTCAGCCTCCCAAGACGCCTACGAAGAAGCCTACGACGACGTGTTTGAGGTCCTCGACTGGCTCGAAGACCGCCTAGCCAACCACCGCTTCATCATGGGTGAACACATCACGGAGACCGACGTCCGCGCCTACACCACCCTCATCCGCTTTGATGCCGTCTACCACGGCCACTTCAAGACAAACCGCAACAAGATCACCGAACTCCCAAACGTCTACGGCTACCTCCGCGAGCTGTTTCAAACCCCCGGCTTCGGCGACACCACCGACTTCACGGAGATCAAACAGCACTACTACATCGTCCACCGCGAAGTGAACCCCACCCGGATCGTCCCCTCCGGGCCCGACCTTTCCGGCCTCACCCAACCCCACGGCCGCGACCATCTCCCGGGCTCCCCCTTCGCCGCAGGCACCACCCTCCCCGGCCCACTGCCCGAATCCGAGAAGCTGAAGAACCCCACGGATTTCCAACGGGAGCTCTTCGGGCTGGAGTAGGTCTTCTGGGGTTAGGGGCCAGAAAGTGTGTCTGGGATCGGGGATTTTTAGGTTCTGACCTGTAGGGTAGCGTGAAATATATGCTTTGGGAGCATATATCTGGCCTCAACACGGTGAATCCCCGGTGTGGCTGCCAGTCTGTGGTAGTAGGCGGTGGCGTGGTGGCTCAATGCCAAAGAACCGACCACGCTGCTACTGCGGCGGTGATACCAAACGCAATGGAACAACCAGCAAAGGCACTACCCGATGGGCGATGTAAGGCCGTGGAGCCTCAGTCAATAAAAGTCGGCCAGATGTCACAGTAGCAGACCACCAGCCCCGTTAGACCCCATGCGTAGCTGTATCCCCACTATGCACAGTCTTTCACTTGCACACTTGGCAAGCATTAGACTTGCAATTAAGGCAAGTATTACACTTGCCTTAATTGCAAGCCAGTGAAGTTGACGTTAGGGAGAAGAACGATGAGCGACGACCTTAAGATCATTCACGACGTTCAAAAGCGCACCACGTGGACGCAGAGCTGGTGGGCGGTGGCGATAGTGGCGCTTGGCGCCGGCGGCGGTATCGCGCTATTCAAGCTGTCATGGTGGTACGGCCTCGCGGTTCTTGTACCGACGTTCGTTCTGGGCTATCTCCTCAAAGATAAGATTGCGAACCCCTTCGTTCGGGTCAATCCCAATATGGGGCCGAGTAATGATCGCGCCACCTGGTCACGAGTACTGCTGCCAGGTGCCATGATGTTCTCCACCGTGCCGACGCCTGATACTTGGCCGTGGATGATTGTCTGCGGCGTCGTTGTTTCTACGGCGACGGCATGGATGTTGTATGAGAACCGCAACGCCGCCGTAAAGGGCGTCAATGTCTAAGGATCCTTCACCACGCCCAGCAAAGCTGGATCCGGTCATCCACCCCATCAATCGGCTTAAAATTTGTGCCACGCTGTTCCATTCAGGCGCAACCGGCGGCAGGCAGATGAAATACGCCGTGCTTGCAGAGCTCACCGAGCTTCCTGCCGATACGCTTTCCAAGCAGTTGAAACATCTTGAGGACAGCGGCTATATCAGCCGCACCCGCGAATATGGCTCCACGCGCGCGAAAGACGCCGTCTGGGTCGCGTTGACCCAGACTGGAACAGAAGCCTATGCACAGCACGTTGCGGCGCTTAAAGCCATGACAGAGGGCTCATAGATTGGGTCAAGTCCCGTGAAGTGGTGTAGCCGTT
>NZ_KV789305.1:0-17286 GCF_001807545.1 Corynebacterium sp. HMSC08F01
ACCCACATTGTCACAATGACATCTCAATACTGATCATCACGATCACATCAACCCCCAAGATGTGTCGGTGGTTGATAGCGGCGGGGAAACGCCCGGTCCCATTCCGAACCCGGAAGCTAAGCCCGCCCGCGCCGATGGTACTGCTCCCGGGAGGGAGTGGGAGAGTAGGTTACCGCCGACCCAACAACTTCACACACAAACACCCAGAGCCCAGCACCACCCGTGCTGCACTCTGGGTGTTTTTACATATACCCACCCCGCACTACAGACAGCGCAGTGCGAGAACAGAGAACAGCCGGTATGACTATGCCACTGCATAGTAGTTGGTGCACACTTACCTGTCCGCAATGCGGACAATAGAAACCAACACCGGGGGCGCGCTCTTCGAAAAGCAGCCCAACACACTCGCTGAGATAGTTGGTGTCCACCAACTTGTCCGCAATGCAGAGTCAGAATGTCTGCAATGCGGATTCAACGACACAACCGGCGTCACTATGCCACTGCATAGTGGATGCTGACTCGTCTCACTATGTCGCCACATAGTCGTTGGGGTATACCCATTAGTCCGCAATGCAGAGCGGGAGACCGAACGGGCTGCACTATGCCACTGCATAGTCGTTGGGATGTACCCATTATTCCGCAATGCGGAATCAGGAACAGTGCGGGCGTCACTATGCCACTGCATAGTCGTTGGTACACACCCAATAGTCCGCAATGCGGAGTCGGAATGTCTGCAATGCGGAATCAACGACACAACCGGCGTCACTATGCCACTGCATAGTTGGTGTCCACCCACTAGTCCGCAATGCGGAGGGAAGCGACTTCACGCCACCGAAGACTCGACTAGAGCCACCAGCACGCAGCAGTAAATGCAAAATGAAGCTTCACGGCCGCGGCGTTTTACACTCTGCCCAGGCCAGCGAAAGATATGACCTCGAGTTTTGCATACAGTACAGCCAGGATAGGGACGTAACTGCAATGCTTGAGGGGCGAAAGCCACATTATTGGCTCCGGGGACGTAACAAGACCTTTCGAGGAATAGGACGATATCGGCCAAATGTGCCACGGGCCGTATAGTCGGCAAAGGAATGAATTGCCGCAGGGAGGATCACGTGAGCGTCGCAGCAGCACGAGCAGTCAACTTGAGAAAGTCCTACGGGCAGGGCGACACGGAAGTTGTTGCGCTCGATGGGGCGGACGTTGAGTTCCGACAGGGGGAGTTCACCGCGATCATGGGCCCGTCTGGATCAGGCAAGTCGACGCTGATGCACGTGATGGCTGGGCTAGATTCGGCGACGTCGGGCGAGGTGTTTGTCGGCGGGACGGAGTTGTCGCAGTTAAACGATAAGGAACTGACGGCGCTGCGGCGTGACCGGTTGGGCTTCATTTTTCAGTCGTTTAACTTGGTACCCACGCTGACAGCGGCCGAGAACATTCAACTGCCAACAAGTATTGCTGGTCGATCGGTGGACCGGGAGTGGTTTGATGAGATCACCGAACGCCTTGGTTTATCGAAGCGACTGAGCCATAGGCCTGCGGAGTTGTCGGGTGGTCAGCAGCAGCGTGTGGCGTGTGCCCGTGCGTTGGTGTCGCGGCCGGAGATCATTTTTGGTGACGAGCCGACGGGCAACCTGGACTCTAACTCGTCGCGTGAGGTGCTGAGCATTTTGCGG
The DNA here is from genome assembly GCF_001807545.1 of Corynebacterium sp. HMSC08F01. Lineage (NCBI taxonomy): Bacteria > Bacillati > Actinomycetota > Actinomycetes > Mycobacteriales > Corynebacteriaceae > Corynebacterium > Corynebacterium sp. HMSC08F01. The sequence goes on from NZ_KV789305.1 coordinate 1,674, forward strand.
ACGGCGGTGGATCAGTATGACCAGACGGTGGTGATTGTGACGCATGACGCGAGGGCGGCGTCGTATGCGGATCGTGTGGTGTTTTTGCGGGACGGCAACATCGTTAATGAACTGCGCAACCCGGATATGGATGCCATTTTGGGTGTCATGGCGACGATGGAGGACTAGGGGCCAGTGAACTCCACGATGAATAAGGTGTCGCTGCGTAACCTTGCGGCGCACAAACTGCGGCTCGCGCTGACGGTGTTGGCGGTGGTGCTTGGCACGTCGTTCCTGTCTGGTGCGCTGATGTTCACCAACATGCTGTCGTCGACGTTCGACTCTGCCGTAGACACTGTGCTTGACGACGTCGATGCGGTGGTGCGCCCAGCCGAGGGCGAAGGCGCCTTGGATAAGGAGACTGTTGATGGCATTAAGGCGAGCTCGAGCGTTGACCGTGTGAATCTGATGGCGGATGAGCCGGTGGTGCTCGCAACTGATGATGAGGTTGCGGTGCAGACGCGTCTTGGTTCGTCGCGTTTGGGGGTGTTTTACGAGCCGCAGGACACGGTTGGCCGAACGGTCGAGGTGGTCGAAGGTCACGCACCGAAAGAGATCGGCGATGCGGTGATCAACGCCAATGGTGCTGAAGAATACGGCCTGCATGTTGGGCAGGAGATCATCGTGGTGGACCGCGATGGTCGGAATACGGTGCGCATCACTGGGCTTATCGACGACCCCCTGGTGCAGGCCACCTCTCTACGCCTCGGGGTAACGCCAGAGACTTTCTTGGACTTCTACTCCTATAGCGACCGATATCCCGCGGTGACGGTAGGGGCGAAGGAGGACGTGGGGGACGCAGAGGTGGTGGACAATCTGCGGAGTGAGTTTCCTGACTTGAAAATTGAGACGGGGGCGAAGGTAGCGGAGGAGACGTCGGCGCAGATTCGGGATGCGTTGAGTTTTGTCACGTACTTCTTGGTGGCGTTCGGGCTGGTTGGTCTTTTGGTAGGCACGTTTCTGATCGCGAACACCTTCTCTATGATCGTGGCGCAACGCACGAAGGAGTTCGCGCTGCTGCGGGCTCTGGGGGCGTCGCGCGGGCAGATCACACGCTCGGTGGCGTTGGAGGCAGCATTGGTCGGCCTGTTGGGCTCCGCGCTTGGTGTGGTGGCTGGTGCCGGGCTGGTGTTGGTGATTCGTGCGGGGATGAACTCGTTTGGCATGCCACTTCCACAATCAGGGGTGGGGCTGTCTGTTGATGCGGTGGCGGTGCCGCTGGTCGTCGGCACGGTGGTGACGGTGCTTTCCGCGCTGGCGCCGGCGCGGAAGGCCGGCAAGGTCCGGCCGGTGGAGGCGATGCGGGCGAGCGAGGCCGCGACGCCGCAGCCGCTGGTGTGGCGCACGGTTGTCGGCGCGGTGTTGGTCGTTGTGGCGGTTGTTGCGGCGGGTTACGCAATGGCGTGGGATGACGGTGCGACGCGCCACCGGGCGATCCTGGTTGGTGTGGCTGCGTTGAGCGTGATTAGTGGTCTGTTCCTTGCGGGACCTGCGTTGAGTCTGCCGGTTGTGCCTCCGTTGGGGCGTGTCATCGGGGCACCGTTCGGGGAGGTGGGCAGGCTCGCGTCGACGAATACGCGGCGCAACCCGCGCCGGACCGCAACAACGGCGTTCGCGCTGATGTTGGGCATTGCGCTGGTGACCATGATTGGCATGTTGGGCGCGTCGATGAAGCAGTCGGTAGACGATGTGGCTGCAAGTGAGGTGAACGCGGATTACGTGCTGATGGGCCCGGAGATGGGGTCGTTCCCGGTGCCGGGGGATCTGCCGGACAGGCTCGCTGAGGTGGACGGTGTGGGCAATATCGCGTCGTACACTCAGGCGCCGATCACGGTCGACGGAGAGTTTGGCCACCAGTTCGGGCCGGTCGGGATGACGGATGTGCTGCGCGGTGACCCGTCGGATCTCATCGACCTCAACGTGGTCGACGGCGAGGTATCGCTGACTGGTGACTCGCTGATCGCACCGGAGCACATCGCCCAAGAGCGCGGCTGGAAGGTCGGCGACACAGTCGAGGTGGCCGCACCGAGTGCTCCGGGAAAGACCGTCGACGTGACGGTTGCCGGCCTGTTTAGTGGGTCGAATGTGTTGCAGATGTTTGTGGTGTCGGATTCGGCGGCGGCGAAGGTGTCGTCGATAAGCAATACGCGCCTGCTGATGGTGGGCGTTGACAGCGACGGCTCCACTGATCTGGAGACGCTGCGTGCGCGGTTGGAAGATGAGGTGCGCGGCGACATTGTGGTGCAGGTGCGCTCCGCGGAGGAGATGAGTGGCGAGGTCACTGCATTGATCGATCAGATGCTGTTCATCCTGTACGCGCTGTTGTCGCTGGCTGTGGTGGTGGCGGTGCTTGGCATTGTGAATACGCTGACGCTGTCCGTGATTGAGCGTAGGCAGGAGATTGGTATGTTGCGCGCGGTGGGCTCGCAACGCAGGCAGATCCGCACGATGATCCTGCTGGAGTCGGTGCAGATGACGGTCTACGGCGCGGTGCTGGGCGTGCTGCTGGGGCTTGGTCTCGGTTGGGCGTTCCTGACGGTGCTTGAGAGCCAAGGCTTGACGACGATTGCCGTACCCACCGGGCTCATCGCCACCGTCCTGGCTGCCTCGGTAGTAGTGGGGCTGCTCGCCGCAGTGTGGCCGGGCCAGCGTGCTGCGAAGACACCGCCACTGGATGCGATTGCGGAGTAGGGCTTAGCGGGTGGCGAACGACGCCACCTGCGCACCGATTCCGGCCGCGAGCACCGCGAACGCCGCGGTGCTTATCCCGTACTCGGCGGCGAGGCGGAACTTGCCGTCTTTAATCAACGCCCCGAGTTGGCGGGCCAACAGTGACAGTGTTGAAAGTGCGCCGGCAAACCCAACACCAACGGCGGTTTGCCACATGGAAGGCAGGAAGATTGCCACGCCGATGATGCCGGAGGCGGCGATGTTGGCAATGAAGGTTGCCATCAACAGGTTATGCACGACGGCCATGATCGCCCAACGCACAAACCCGCCGAGCATGCCGCCGAAAAAGACACCGAGGACGGCGCCGAGCATCCACGTTGCATCAGACATGGTGCTTCACCCGTGACGCATCTCCGGCCATCCACGCCAATGTGGCAGAGACAAGCCCGAGCGTGATGATGAACGCCGCCCACAGCACCGACGAGTGGGATGAGGCCAATGCCACTGCGGAAAGGGTGCTGAACCCGCCGAGGAAACCCACGCCCCAAAACGGCCCCGGCGCGAAGTAGCCCATGGCGTAGCAGGCGGTGAGGTTCACTGCGAAGGTGACGGCTAGGGCGAGCGCTTCCGGGGTGGCGGGGTTGACCCAAATGAGCAAAATGAAGCGTGCAAGCGCCCCGCAGCCAGCACCGAGGGCAACGATGAGGCCGGTTTTCAGGGATGTTATCTGCACGTCTGTCCAGTGTAACCGTTAAGCGCCAAAGGCTCGAAGGCCCCAGCGCAGACCGAACCAGGCAGCCAGGATGCCGATCACGGCGGTAGACAGGCCGTAGCGCAGGGCCTCGCTGTGCTTTTTCGCCTTGATGAGCTCGCCGAGTTCTTTGGCAAAGGTGGACCAGGTAGACAGCGCGCCGGCGAACCCGACGCCGAGGGCCAACTGCCAGGCCACTGGGGTGGTGACGGCGAAGCCTGCGACGGTGGAACCGACGACGTTGGCGGCGAAGGTGGCGGCGTGGGCGTTGTGGATGATGCGGGTCAGTGCGTAGCGGGCGGCGCCGCCGAACAGTGCGCCGGCGAAGACGGCGGCGAGGGTGAGGGCGAGGCTAAGCGCGGCGATGTTAAGCATTGCGGCGGCTCCTGAGTGCGTCGCCGGCGAACCACGCGCCGATGGCGGTGGCGTAGCTCAGCGCAATGATGCCGAGGGCCTCGATGGCCTGCGATTGCATCGCGGCTACAGAGACGGCGGAGTAGGTGGTTAAGCCACCGAGGAAGCCCGTGCCCCACAGCGGGCCGGGCTTGAACAGGCCCATGGCGAAGCAGCCAGCGATGTTCACCGCGAAGGTCAGGGCCAGGGCAGCGGTGGAGCCGGGGGCGGCGCCGAGGATGACGAGGTGTCTGACCACTGCCCCCAACGCCGCGCCGAGGGCGACGGTGATGGTGGTGGAGAGGGTGTCGTCGATACGCATGGGCGCGAGCCTAGTGCCAATCCATCTTCTGGCGCTCAACGAACGCCGCGACCTCCTCCGGCGACTTCTTCAGGTGCGGATCCCACGCGAGGTACTCGCGGGTCTCGCGCACCACAACGCCGGACAGCAGGAGCAGGCCGATCAGGTTCGGGATGGCCATGAGCCCGTTGGACAGGTCGGAGAAGGTCCACGCCAACTCCAGGGAAGCAACCGCGCCGACAAAGGACAAGGCGGTGAAGAACATGCGGTAGGGGATCGACGCCCAGTCGCCGAACAGGGCGACGATGGCGCGCTCGCCGTAGTAGGACCAGCCCAGGATGGTGGAAAACGCGAAGAAGATCAGCGCCACGGAAACGATCAGGCTGCCCCACTCACCGGGAAGTGCCTGGCCGAAGGCGGAGGCGGTCATGATGGCGGCTTCCTCGCGGCCCATGTCCCAGGTGCCGGCGGTGACGATGACGAGGCCGGTGATGGTGACGACGATGATGGTGTCGATAAACGTCTGCGTCATGGAAACGAGAGCCTGGCGCGCCGGGTGCTGCGTCTTGGCTGCCGCGGCGGCGATGGCGGCGGAACCCATGCCGGATTCGTTGGAGAAAATACCGCGGGCGACACCGAACTGGATGGCCAGCATGATGCCGGAGCCGACGAAGCCGCCGGTGGCAGCGGTGCCGGTGAATGCGTCGGTGAAGATGGTGGCAATCGCGGCCGGTACGCGGTCTGCCATAAGTACCAGTGCGGTGATGCCGCCGCCGACGTAAATGACAATCATCAGCGGTACGAACGCTGCGGTGATCTTGCCGATGCCCTCAATGCCGCCCAGGACGGCAGCGCCAACGGCGAAGAAGATGATCACGCCGGCCACGTTGGCGCTGATGCCAAACGCGTCGTGCATGCCGGCGGCGATGGAGTTGCCCTGCGCGAGGTTGCCAATGCCGAAGGACGCGAAGATGGTGAACAGGGTAAACGCGGCGGCGAGGAATTTGCCGAAGCCGCCGCCGACACCAGTCTTCAGGTACTCGTGCGGGCCGCCCTGCTGCTTGCCCTTCTTGTCGGTGGTGCGGAAGCGCACACCCAGGTAGGCCTCGGAGTACTTCGACGCCATGCCGACGATGCCGGTGAGCCAGATCCAAAACAGTGCACCAGGGCCACCGATGGAAATCGCGGTGGCGACACCGACGATGTTGCCGGTACCCACCGTCGCCGCCAGTGCAGTGGTCAGTGCTTGGTAGTTGGAAATGTCGCCTGCGCCCTCTTCAGACTTATCGACGAACGCGTGGCGGGTCGCACGACCCAGCGTGCGGAACTGAATCCCGCGCAGTCGCACCGTGAGGAACAAACCAGTGCCCAGCAGCAGCGGAATGAGGACGAAAGGCCCCCAAACGATGGACGAGATAGTGCTCAAAATGTCGTTGAGGGTGGAAGCCATGCGGAAGAGTAAAGCATACGCATAGCAGAATAATATAAAACTGGCAGAGTTTAGATTCACAGACGATGATGGAGCTGTCCATACACACCCTCAGCCCGCAACAAAAGGAGCCCCCATGGCACACGAGCGCGCCGGCCAACCCGCCCGCGACGAGGACCTCATCGACATTGCCGAGCTGGTCACCGCCTACTACACCCGCGATATCGACCCCGACAATGTGGACCAGCAAGTGGTGTTCGGCACCTCGGGTCACCGCGGGTCGTCGTTAGATAATGCATTCAACGAAGCGCATATCTTGGCGACGACGCAGGCGATCGTCGATTACCGCCGCGGCGAAGGCATCACCGGTCCGGTCTACATCGGCCGTGACCCCCACGCCCTGTCGGAGCCGGCGATGGTTTCCGCGCTCGAGGTGCTCATTGCCAACGAGGTACCAGTGCGTGTCGACGCCGCCGGGCGCTACACCCCAACCCCAGCCGTCTCTCACGCGATTTTGACCCACCCCGGCGGAAGCGCCGACGGCATCGTGGTTACCCCATCGCACAACCCACCGCGCGACGGCGGCTTTAAATACAACCCGCCAAGCGGCGGACCCGCACCGGCGGAAGCTACGGACTGGATTGCGCGCCGGGCCAACGAATACATTGCCGCAGGCCTGAGGGGCGTGAAGCGGGTATCGGTCAGTGGCGTGCTGGACGAGCGTGCGGAGAAGTTCGGCTACCTCGATCACTACGTCTCCGACCTAGACAGCGTGGTGGATATGGACGCCATCAAGGCATCTGGCCTGCACGTCGGCGCAGACCCGATGGGTGGGGCGAGCGTGGACTACTGGGGAGCGATCGGGGAGCGCTACGGGCTGAACCTCGTGGTGGTCAACCCACGCGTGGACGCCACCTGGCGGTTCATGACCCTGGACACCGACGGCAAGATCCGCATGGACTGCTCCAGTGCAGACTCCATGGCATCGCTCGTGCATAACCGCGACAAGTACGACCTGGCCACCGGCAACGACGCCGACGCGGACCGCCACGGCATTGTCACCCCGGACGCCGGGCTGATGAACCCGAATCACTACCTCGCCGTGGCCATCGAGTACCTGTTTAGTCACCGCGACGGCTGGGCGAAGGACACGGCGGTGGGCAAGACCTTGGTGTCCTCGTCGATGATCGACCGCGTTGTCGCATCGCTCGGGCGTGACCTCGTCGAGGTCCCGGTTGGATTCAAGTGGTTCGTGCCAGGACTCGTCAGCGGCACCATCGGCTTCGGTGGCGAAGAATCCGCCGGTGCGTCCTTCCTGCGCAAAAACGGCAAGGTCTGGTCCACCGACAAGGACGGCCTGATCATGGACCTGCTCGCCGCCGAAATCACTGCGGTAACAGGCAAAACTCCGTCGCAGCGCTACGCCGAGCTCGAAACGCAGTACGGCTCGCCTGCATATGCGCGTATCGACGCCCCCGCAAACCGCGAAGAAAAAGCCACCCTGAAGGCCCTTTCGCCCGACCAAGTGCAGGCGAATGAACTGGCGGGTGAGGTTATCTCTGCAAAGCTAACGGAGGCCCCAGGAAACGGCGCGGCCATCGGCGGACTGAAGGTGACCACCGAAAACGCCTGGTTTGCCGCGCGCCCCTCCGGCACCGAAGACAAGTACAAGATCTACGCCGAATCGTTCCTCGGCGCGGAGCACGTGGCGCAGGTGCAGGAAGAAGCCAAAGCGCTCGTGTCACAGGTCTTGGGCAAATAGGGGAGTAGAATCAGCCGAGTGAGCACAACGACAGCCGCGCCTGCAACGCGCGACACAAAAACACTGGTCCTGGACGTGTTGTCCGCGTTAGCGCGGTTCTACATGGCCTACATTTGGATCTCTGCTGGATGGGCAAAAATTGGTGTCCACCTGGATACCGCCAAAACCATCGAGGCCTACGAAATCTTCACCCCAGCCTGGTCCGACTTGCTGGCCCATATCATCGGGCCGCTCGAGCTCGCAGGTGGTTTGTTGCTGCTGCTGGGCATCAACCTGCGCTGGTCGGGCAAGGTGTCCATCTACGTGCTCGTGCTGTTCATCATCGGCATGCTGTCCGCTTGGCAGCGGGGACTCGTTATCGACTGTGGCTGTTTCGACCCGTCCGCAGCCGGCGAAGGGGAGACGAATCTGCTCGCTACGGTGTTTCGCGATGTCATCTACATCGCCATCACAGGCTTCATGATGTGGCGCCCGTTTAAGAAGTTTGCAATTTACCCCTAAACTTGACCGTTGTACGCAGTACCCGTCCACCGCGCCGTGATCGCGGCGCCAACAACAGGAGACACGTGTGACCACACGCAAAGTGCAAAACCCGAACCAGAGCGGTAGCAAGGCCTTCATCTGGGCCGTCGTCGCTGTTATCGCGATTGCTCTGCTTGTCATCGGCATCATTGTCTACAACGGCAAGGCAAACCGCAGCGCTGCAAAGCAGGCGGAGATGATCGACGTCACCGGTATCAACGTCGAGTGGAACCAAGAAGAAGACATCATCCACATCACCGGCGAAAACAAGGATGCCAACAAGGCTGAACTTTTCGAAGACTTCTCCTGCTCCCACTGTGCAGACCTGCACGTTGCTACCGATGAGCAGATGCTGGAGAAGGTCCGCGCGGGTGAAATCAACGTGGACCTGCGCCCGATGACCGCACTCGATGGCGGCATGACGGGCCACTCCACCAAGGCACTGGCTGCCGAGCTGGCGCTGCTGGCCCACGGCGATTTCTCTTCCGCGTTCACCTTGCGCAACTTCCTGTTTGAGAACCAGCAGTCGGCGTACAACAAGTACGACGAGAACGGCTTCGCAGATCTGGCCGCAGACTACGGTGCAAGCGATGAGGCTGTGAAGGATATTCGCGACGGCAAGTTCATCGACACCGCGAAGCGTCTTGGCGACGACAACCGCAAGTACCAGGAAGACAAGACCGGTGAGGCATGGACCCCGCGCGTGCTTGTCGATGGCGAGGATGTGGAAAAGCTCGTCGATATTGAGGAACTCCGAGAGATCACGGGCAACCCGAACCTCGACGAGAAGGAGGACTCTCCGCGTGACTTCTGGCCGGAGGTCCTGGCCAGCCGCTAAACACAAAGACCAATATCGGCTTTTAGCCCCAAGCGGCCTGCATTTGCCCAGGTCGCATCCTGAAGCGGTGGCTAAAAGCCGATATCGCCTTTTGTGGGGGCTGGCGATTTGGCCGGGGGCGGGCTGGCCCGGTATATTGACCAAAGTTCCAAGGGGCTATGGCGCAGTTGGTAGCGCACCACACTGGCAGTGTGGGGGTCACGGGTTCGAATCCCGTTAGCTCCACTCCACAACTACATACCGTTTACACACGGGGCTATGGCGCAGTTGGTAGCGCACCACACTGGCAGTGTGGGGGTCACGGGTTCGAATCCCGTTAGCTCCACCACGAAGGCTGTCCGACCGTTTGGTCGGGCAGCCTTTCTCGTATCGTGGGCCCATGGATACTTCAATCGGTCAGCTTGGGCTGGTGACCTCAGCAGGTGCCGTTTCGAGGGTGCTGTTGCCCGGGGATACAGGGCAGTCGCGTATCGACGACACCGTCACCGCTGCCCTCGCCACCCAACAGATCGCCGAGTATTTCGCCGGGGAGCGCAGGGCGTTCGACGTGCCACTGAACCTGGATGGCGTGACCGAGTTCCGGGCTGAGGTGCTGCGGGCGCTCATGGAGGTCCCGTACGGTGAGACGACGACGTATGGGGAGTTGGCTCGGGCGGTGGGCCGCCCCAAAGCAGTGCGCGCAGTGGGAAGCGCCTGTGCGACGAATCCGCTTCCGATCCTGATCCCGTGCCACCGCGTGCTGCGCAGCGATGGCGCGCTTGGGGGCTACCGTGGCGGGACAGAAGCAAAACGTTTCCTACTGGCATTGGAGAGCATTGATGTCTGACACGTTTGTGAAGCACGGCAGCGCGCCAGGAGCGGCGGCAGCCGAGGCCGCGTACCTGCGCTGGCTGCGTGAGGGCTCGGCTGCCGTCGTGGAGGTGTTGGACCTTGACGAGGAGGCGAACACGCTGACCATCGAGCGGGTCGACAGTGCCCGCCCCACCAAAGACGCAGCGAGACAGGCGGGACGCGAGTTGGCGGCCATCCACGCGATGGGTGCGGATGCGTTTGGTGCGCCGGCAGACGGCTGGGAGGGGCCGAACTTCATTGGCACCCGCGAGCAGGCCTGTCGGCCAGAGAAACGGTGGGCGGTGTTCTATACCGAGCAGCGCGTCCTGCCGTTCGCGGAAAATGCGGTGCGTGCGGGCAACCTGAACCGGGAAGGACTGGAGACGGTGCGGCGCGTCTGCGACGCACTGGTGCGGGAAGACGGGGAGGCTCCCTTGGCGCGCATTCATGGCGACCTGTGGACGGGCAACCTGCTGTTTTCGCCGGAAGGCCCGCGTTTTATCGACCCGGCCGCGCACGGCGGGCACCCGTTGACCGACTTCGCGATGCTGGAGCTGTTCGGAGCGCCGTACCTCGACGCGATCGTCGGCGGCTACATCGACGCCGGAGGCGAGCTCGGACAGGATTGGCAGCGGCGCATCGCGATCCACCAGATGCACCCGCTTGCGGTGCACGCCTGGACACACGGTCCGTCGTACGGATCGGCGCTGGTGCGGGCGGCAGAAGAGTCCTTGCGGGTTGTTGGGTAGCACACTATCCTGCAATGTAAGACATGTAATACATCGGGAGGTGTCGCATGAACATCGAGGAACGCCTACAGGCGCTGTTAACGAGACAAGCCGACGGCACCACGGTGTCGATGCGCCAACTAAATCAGAAGACGCGTGCTGTGATCGACCGTGTTTCGAAGGAGGGGGTCACGTTGACCGTGACCGACAGGGGAGTGCCAATCGCGGAAATTCGTCCGGTGAGCCAGAAAACCGGACTAGATCGACTCGAGGAGCTTGGGCTGCTTGCGCAGAAGGGAAAAGTCTTCGAAGAAGGGTGGAGGCCCGCAGCGTCTGCAGTATCGCTTGAAGAGTGGTTGGAAGAAGAGCGCGGGGAAGATCGCTTAGAACGGGTGATGGCGGATCTGCAGGCTCTCGACTTGGCGCGTACCGAAAAGGGCGAAGGGTGATGACTGGGGTGGAGCCGCTTGCATATGTCGATGCATCTGTACTGATTGCCTCCTCGGGCAGGGAGGCGCATAGCGAGTGGGCTTTGTCTGTGCTCTGGGGAAAGGCTTTGGTGAGCTCGGCCATCGTGCGTGTGGAGTTAGCTCGTTTTGCGCATCGAATGGGCTACGGCGCCGAAGATTTGAGCGAATTGGAATCTAGAGTCTCGTTCCTCAGTATCGATGATCGCGTCATTGAGGCGGCAGTTGCAGTGAGTGGAGAAGCGAAAGCCTTGGACGCCCTGCATGTTGGGACTTGGGCAAGGATGCAATCACTAGGGCTGAACTGCCCATTCATTACGGCGGACCGGAAACAAGCAGCAGCTGCACTATCGGTAGGGGCGACGGTGGTTCACCCCGATGGTGGAGATCTGCTCTAGCTGCGCCACCAGGTGTCGGCAGGGCCCGGCGGCATGTGGCGCTTGTGCTGGCCGATGCGCCACAGGTGCTCGAGGCGCTTCTGGGCGTCGGCGGGGATGGTCTTGCCTTCGAGGTAGTCGTCGATGTGTGCGTAGGTGATGCCAAGCGCTTCCTCGTCGGGAAGGGCTGGGCGGTCCTCCTCCAGATCGGCGGTGGGCACCTTCTCCCACAGGCGCGGATCGGCGTCGAGGTGCTTGAGCATTGTCGCACCCTGGCGCTTGTTCAAGCCTGCCAGTGGGATGAGGTCGGCCGCGCCATCGCCGTGCTTGGTGAAAAACCCGGTGACGTTCTCCGCTGCGTGATCGGAGCCGATGACCAGCAGGCCACGCTCACCAGCGATGGCGTACTGGGCGATCATGCGCATACGTGCCTTGACGTTGCCTTTATTGAAGTCGCCGAGGCCCTCCACACCGAGCGCGCCTGCGACGGCTCCGGACAGCGCGGTGGTGGCCGGCTCAATGTCCACGGTTACCGTCTCGTCCGGAGCAATGAACCGCAGCGCCAGTTGCGCGTCGTCCTCGTCGGCCTGCACGCCGTGGGGGAGACGGACAGCGACAAACTCGGCAGCCGAGCCAGCCTCGCGTCGCTTCACTACCGCGAGCTGGGCCAACTTGCCGGCGAGGGTGGAGTCCTGCCCGCCGGAAATGCCAAGCACGTAGCCTTTTGCGCCGGTGCGGTCGAGGTAATCGGCCAAGAATTGCACGCGGCGGTCGATCTCTGCGGCAGGGTCGATAACGGGGGACACGCCGAGTGCGGCGATGATCTCGGATTGCATAGCGCTCATCGTATATGGGAGGGGGATACGTGAGGGTTTTGATTCAGCGCGGGTGATGTGTAACATTTATCCCCGTGTTGCGACTCGGCAGTTCGCCGTGCGTCGCTAATTGCAGGTAATCCGAGCAGAAAGGAGCGCCCGATGAAGGTCCGCAAGTCGCTTCGGTCGCTGAAGAACAAGCCGGGCGCCCAGGTTGTGCGCCGCAACGGCAAGGTTTACGTGATCAACAAGAAGGATCCGCGCTTCAAGGCCCGTCAGGGTTAATTGTCGCGAGCAGGCGCCCCGTCACCGTGTGGTGGCGGGGTTTTTGCGTTCCCAAAAACAGGCGAAGTTCTAGGGCGGGATGAATCTATTTCGAGGAAATTACACCCGTGAAACAACAAAACTGTGTGTTGCGGATGAGCGTGCGGACTACATGTAGGTAATTCTGGGCACCTATCCTGGGAATATCACCCATGTAACTACTACATGTAGTAGCAGTTGCCCTTCTCAGCCCCAAGGTATAGTGTCTCTTGGTGTTGCCCCGCGGAGACGGGGACAGAAGAAAATCTCCCCAAAGAACCCGCAGAGAAGGGACCACAAGCGATGTCGATCACCGTTTACAGCAAGCCGGCGTGCATGCAGTGCAAGGCAACCGAGAAGGCGCTGAAGAAGGTCGGCCTTGAGTACACCACCGTCGACATTTCTGTGGACGAAGAGGCCCGCGATTACGTGATGGCCCTCGGCTATGTTCAGGCTCCGGTGGTTGAGGCTAACGGTGAGCACTGGTCCGGCTTCCGCCCGGAGCGCATCAAGGGTCTGCTCGCAGCGGCTTAAGCGTCGCGCGCATACCGACGCCATGAGGCGCACAACTGGCAGTAGCCTTCTGAAATCTGCACAAGAAAGGTAGTGGCCATGCTGGTCGTCTACTTCTCCTCCGCCACTGAGAACACGAAGCGGTTTGTGGAGAAGCTCGGCCTTCCTGCGAAGCGGATCCCCCTGCGCAGAACCGATCCGGAACTCGTCGTCGACGAGCCATACATCCTCATCTGTCCCACTTACGGAGGTGGGGTGAGCGTGAGTGGTGGTAATTCCAGGCCGGTGCCGGCGCAAGTGATCCGCTTCATGAACAATGAGGGCAATCGCACCTTGATGCGGGGTGTGATCGCCGCCGGAAACTCTAACTTTGGTGCGGATTACTGCCTTGCTGGGCCGGTGATCGCTGACAAGTGTAAGGTTCCGTACTTATACAGGTTTGAGCTCATGGGCTCGGCCGAAGATGTCGCGCATGTGCGCAACCAACTGATTGAAAACGCTGAACGATTGGGTTTGCGTGGGGGACCGGAGGTCGTCGATACGCAAGCGCATGTGCAGCAGGCTCCGGATGAGTCGGAGCGATTGGCAAGACTGCGCGAAAAATACGCCGGTAAATACAAAAGAACTACAAACTGAAAGGCCTCGAAGTGTCTACTCTGCCCCTCGGTAAGAATGTCCCGGAGCCGGCCAACGAAAAGGACCAGCTGGATTACCACGCGCTGAACGCGCTGCTGAATCTTTATGACGAGAACGGTCAGATTCAGTTTGATAAAGACCGTGAGGCTGCGAACCAGTTCTTCCTGCAGCACGTGAACCAGAACACGGTCTACTTCCACGATCTGGAAGAGAAGATCGATTACCTGGTTACGAACAAGTACTACGAGCCGGACACGATTGAGAAGTACGCGTGGGAGTTTATTAAGGACACGTTCAAGCGCGCCTACTCTTACAAGTTCCGCTTCAAGTCGTTCCTCGGCGCGTACAAGTACTACACCTCCTACACGCTGAAGACCTTTGACGGCCGCCGCTACCTGGAGCGTTTCGAGGATCGCGTGGCTATGACGGCGCTGTTCCTTGCCGATGGCAACCAGGATCTTGCATTCGCGCTTGTCGACGAAATCATGACCGGCCGTTTCCAGCCCGCCACCCCAACCTTCCTCAACGCAGGTAAGGCACAGCGCGGCGAACTTGTGTCCTGCTTCCTGCTGCGTATCGAGGACAACATGGAGTCCATCGGCCGCGCCATCAACTCCTCGCTGCAGCTGTCCAAGCGTGGCGGCGGTGTGGCGCTGCTGCTGTCGAACATTCGCGAGTCCGGTGCGCCGATTAAACACATTGAGAACCAGTCTTCCGGCGTCATCCCTGTGATGAAGCTTCTGGAGGACGCATTCTCCTACGCCAACCAGCTCGGTGCCCGCCAGGGTGCAGGTGCTGTGTATCTGAACGCGCACCACCCGGACATCATGCGGTTCTTGGACACCAAGCGTGAGAACGCCGACGAGAAGATCCGCATTAAGACGCTGTCGTTGGGCGTTGTCATTCCGGACATCACCTTCGAGCTGGCTAAGCGTAACGACGATATGTACCTGTTCTCCCCGTACGACGTCGAACGTGTCTACGGCGTGCCGTTCGCAGACATTTCTGTGACGGAGAAGTACGAAGAGATGGTCGAGGACCCACGCATCCGCAAGTCCAAGATCAACGCCCGTAACTTTTTCCAGACCCTGGCAGAGATCCAGTTCGAGTCCGGCTACCCGTACATCATGTACGAAGACACCGCGAACCGTGCGAACCCGGTGAAGACCGGCCGCATCAACATGTCCAACCTGTGCTCGGAGATCCTGCAGGTTAACTCTCCGTCGGTGCTGAACGAGGACCTGACTTACGCGGAAGTCGGCCACGACATCTCCTGCAACCTGGGCTCGCTGAATATCGCAATGGCGATGGATTCCGAGGACTTCGGCCGCACGGTCGAAACGGCAATCCGTGCGCTGACAGCCGTGGCAGACAAGACGTCGATCGAGTCCGTGCCGCCGGTGCGCGACGGCAACGAAGCTTCCCACGCTATTGGTCTCGGCCAGATGAACCTGCACGGCTACCTTGGCCGTGAGCACATCGAGTACGGCTCCGAGGAAGGTCTGGACTTCACCAACGCCTACTTTGCTGCGGTGATGTACGAGTGCATCCGCGCATCCCACAAGATTGCGGTGGAGAAGGGCAGCGCGTTTAAGGACTTTGACAAGTCTGAGTACGCAACGGGTGAGTTCTTCGACCGTTACGATCCGGCTGATTTCGCGCCGAAGACCGACAAGGTCAAGGCACTGTTTGAAAAGTCCAACATTGCTGTGCCGACGGCGGAGCAGTGGGCGCAGCTCAAGGCAGACGTGGCCCGCGACGGCATTTACAACCGTTACCTGCAGGCCGTGCCGCCGACCGGTTCGATTTCTTACATCAACAACTCGACCTCGTCGATCCACCCGATCGCATCGAAGATCGAGATCCGTAAGGAAGGCAAGATCGGCCGCGTCTACTACCCAGCGCCGCACATGGACAACGAGAACATCGAGTACTTCAAGGACGCGTACGAGATCGGCTACGAAAAGATCATCGACACGTACGCGGTTGCCACGAAGTACGTGGATCAGGGCCTGTCCCTGACCCTGTTCTTCAAGGACACGGTGACCACCCGTGACATCAACCGTGCGCAGATCTACGCATGGCGCAAGGGCATTAAGACCCTGTACTACATCCGCCTGCGTCAGATGGCGTTGGAAGGCACCGAGGTCGACGGTTGCGTCTCCTGCATGCTCTAAGCACGTAGGGAGGGGCTCGGGGGTTGGGGTTCCCGCCTGTAGGAGGCGGGAACCCCGGGGG
>NZ_KV789305.1:17306-42387 GCF_001807545.1 Corynebacterium sp. HMSC08F01
ACCCCGGGGGTTTTAAATCTCCATGAACTCGTTGACACCGCGCAGGAGTCGTCGAGAAGCATCTTCTGCACGATCCGGATCGTTGTTGGCGATCGCGTCAGCGAGCTCGATGTGAATCTTCATGGTGTTCATCTCCGGATCGTCCGGCATGATGCCGTACTCGGAGCGCCCCTTCATTACATCCATGATCGGCTGGGTCAACTGGACAAACATTTCGTTGCGTGACGCGGTAAGCAGCAACGAGTGGAAGCGGGCGTCGGCCTCTTGGAACTCCTCAGAGTTACCGGCGACCTGACCGGCGAGCTCCACGATGCGCTCGGCGAGGGCGCACAGCTCGCGTGCTTCCGCAGGGGTGGCATTCGTCGCGGCGAGGCGCGCGGCGGACGGCTCGATTGCGTCGCGAAGTTCGCGCAGGGAAGTGATTTGGGCGTGCCGTTGTTCGTCGCTACGCAAACGCCAAGAAATGATTTGGTGGTCGAACACATTCCACTCGGACTGGGGGAGCACCTTCAAGCCCACGCGGCGTGACGACGACACCAAGCCCAACTGCTCAAGCGCACGCATCGCCTCGCGCGCGACCGTGCGAGAGATACCGAAACGCTCGGACAGATCATGAAGGGTGAACGTGTTGCCTTCCGGCTGGACACCCGAGACGATCTCTTCCCCTAACACATCCAGGATGGACGAGAGTAGGGGTTGCGTGGGTGAGCGCTTGTCGCTCGAAGTCACAGTGCCCTCCTTCAGGCAGCTAATTGTGTGTGATTCGTCAGTATCTTAGGCCATTGAGACGCTCATTCAATGCAATTTCAAGCCCGATTTCTCTTATGGGGGTCTCGGGTAGGATGGTCGCCATGACTGACGAATACGCGAGTTACCTTGAGTCTCACACCAAACCGGTGAAGGCGATTAACTGGAACAATGTGCCCGACGACAAGGATCTCGAGGTTTGGGATCGCTTGACGGGCAATTTCTGGCTGCCGGAGAAGATTCCGGTGTCCAATGACATTCCGAGCTGGAACACGCTGACTGAGGATGAAAAGGCCGCGACCATGCGTGTGTTCACCGGCCTGACGCTCCTGGACACAATCCAGGGCACGGTTGGTGCGGTGTCGTTGCTTCCGGATGCGACGTCGATGCACGAAGAGGCAGTGTTGACCAACATTGCCTTCATGGAGTCGGTGCACGCGAAGTCCTACTCCAACATTTTTATGACGCTTGCGGATACCCCTTCTATTAATGAGGCATTCCGTTGGTCCGAGGAAAACGAGTACCTGCAGCGCAAGGCGAAGATCATCCTGTCCTACTACGAGGGCGATGATCCGCTGAAGCGCAAGGTTGCTTCCGTGATGCTGGAATCGTTCCTGTTCTACTCGGGCTTCTACCTGCCGCTGAACTGGTCGGTGCACTCGAAGCTGACCAACACGGCCGACATTATCCGTCTGATCATTCGCGACGAGGCCGTGCACGGCTACTACATCGGCTACAAGTATCAGCTCGGTGTGCGCAACGAGTCCGAAGAGCGGAAGGAAGAGCTTAAGGATTACGCCTTCGATCTGCTGTACGACCTGTACGAGAATGAGAATCAGTACACCGAGGATATTTACGACCCGCTCGGCTGGACGGAGGACGTGAAGCGCTTCCTTCGCTACAACGCGAATAAGGCGCTGAACAACCTTGGTTATGAGGGTTTGTTCCCGGCGGATGAGACGAAGGTTTCGCCGGCAATTCTGGCGTCGCTGTCGCCGAATGCCGATGAGAACCACGACTTCTTCTCTGGTTCGGGTTCCTCCTACGTTATTGGTCGTGCGGAGGATACCCAGGACGACGACTGGGACTTCTAAGCACTGTTTGCTTGTCGACGACGCCTCGCCACCCGGCGAGGCGTCTCCCATTTGCAGACAACGCAGCAGGGTTGCCTGCATGGGTTCACCCCGCAAGGGGGAACAGTATTCGGAGAGGCTGGAAAAACAGTGTGCAGAACGTTATGCTGATCCGGTATCACTCGTGGCAGCTGTGCGTGATTCGAGGCAATTCGGGTCAAGTGCAGTTGTCGAAATCAGGAGGATTCAATGACCGCTGTGGCACCTAGGCTGGACAATCACGTCCCGCCGACACGCCCCGAGCCGACGGGCCATGCCCGCAAGGGTTCGCAATTTTATAAGCAACTCATCACGACCGACCACAAAGACCTCGGCATCATGTACATCATCATGTCGTTCGTGTGGTTCTTCGTGGCTGGCCTGATGGCCCTGCTGATTCGTCTGGAGCTCTTCAGCCCAGGCCTGCAGTTCCTGTCCAACGAGCAG
Organism: Corynebacterium sp. HMSC08F01; assembly: GCF_001807545.1. Classification (NCBI taxonomy): domain Bacteria; kingdom Bacillati; phylum Actinomycetota; class Actinomycetes; order Mycobacteriales; family Corynebacteriaceae; genus Corynebacterium; species Corynebacterium sp. HMSC08F01. Next base: position 19,613 of record NZ_KV789305.1, read on the forward strand.
TTCAACCAGCTGTTCACCATGCACGGCACCGTGATGCTTCTGGCATTCGGTACCCCAATCGTTTGGGGTTTTGCTAACTACGTTCTGCCGCTGCAGATCGGCGCCCCTGATGTGGCCTTCCCGCGTCTGAACGCATTCGGCTTCTGGGTCACCACCGTTGGTGTTATCGCCATGCTGGCCGGCTTCGTTACCCCGGGTGGCGCTGCTGACTTCGGCTGGACGATGTACATGCCGCTGGCTGACGCAACGCACACGCCGTCCGTTTCCGCCAACCTCTGGATTGTCGGTGTAGGCGCTACCGGTGTGGGCACCATTGCTTCCGCCGTGAACATGCTCACCACTGTGCTGACCATGCGTGCGCCGGGTATGACCATGTTCCGTATGCCGGTGTTCACCTGGACGGTGTTTGTTACCTCGATCATCGCGCTGATGATCTTCCCGCTGCTGACCGCAGCTGCAATGGGTGTGCTCTTCGACCGTCTCATCGGCGGCCACATCTACGACACCGCTAACGGCGGCACGATCCTGTGGCAGCACCTGTTCTGGTTCTTCGGCCACCCTGAGGTGTACGTCCTCGCACTGCCGTTCTTCGGCCTGGTGTCCGAGATCGTCCCGGTGTTCTCCCGTAAGCCGATCTTCGGCTACATCGGCCTGGTCTTCGCAACCCTGGCTATTGCAGGTCTGTCCATGGCTGTGTGGGCACACCACATGTTCGCCACCGGCGCTGTCCTGCTTCCGTTCTTCTCGTTCATGACCTTCCTGATTTCGGTTCCGACCGGTGTGAAGTTCTTCAACTGGCTCGGCACCATGTGGAACGGTCACCTGACGTTCGAGACCCCGATGCTGTGGGCAACGGGCTTCCTGTTCACCTTCCTCTTCGGTGGTCTGACCGGCATTATGCTGGCTGCTCCGCCGTTGGACTTCCAGCTGCACGACTCCTACTTCGTGGTTGCGCACTTCCACTACACCCTGTTTGGTACCGTGGTGTTCGCTTCCACCGCTGGCGTGTACTTCTGGTTCCCGAAGATGACCGGCCGCATGCTGGACGAGAAGCTGGGCAAGATTCACTTCTGGCTCGTTGTTATCGGCTTCAACCTGACCTTCATGGTTCAGCACTGGCTGGGCAACATGGGTATGCCGCGTCGTTACGCTGACTACCTCGACACCGATGGCTTCACCCTCCTGAACCAGGTGTCCACTGTTGGCTCCTTCATCCTGGGTATCGGCTTCCTGCCGTTCATCTGGAACGTGTTCAAGTCCTGGCGCTACGGCGAGATCGTCACCGTCGACGATCCGTGGGGCTACGGCAACTCCCTCGAGTGGGCAACCTCCTGCCCGCCGCCGCGCCATAACTTCACCTCCCTGCCGCGTATCCGCTCCGAGCGTCCTGCGTTCGAGCTGCACTACCCGCACATGGTGGAGACCCTGCGTCGTGAGGCCCACACTGGCCACCGCGAGGCATAACACCCCAGCCAAGTAGCAACGGACTACTGGCCTCCTGAACTCAGCCCCCGCTTCGGCGGGGGCTTTGTTGTGCCCACTACCCTGAACCAGGATGAATGCCGAGACAACCGAAATCACAAGCGCATACGAGCTGCTGCGGGAACGCGTCGCAGATGACTACCGCCAACGCAGCGAGTATCCAAACGACCCATCGACAGTGCAGGCGATGCAACTCGCCATCAATCTGCCCAAGCAGGATCCGCCCAGCCGCAACGCGGTGCTTGTTTGCGCCGCCCGCGCCGTCGTCGCCGTATGCCTCGACTCTCGTGCGGGCATCGATGGTTTCTGGCGCGACGGGGTAGAGCAGTGGTATTCACACCGCATCCGTAAGGTTGCCCGGAGGGCACGGAACAAGGCTTGGGATGACGTGCAGGCGTTACCTGGGGTGACAGTGGGATCGGTACGCGCGTTTGTTCCGTCTGCTGTAGGGGATGTGCCACATGCGATAGCCAAGTTGCAGATCAAGGGCACAGAACTCGAGGAGGGCGAAGACCTGCCGCTCGTCGAGGGTGCTCCGTTGATCGCAGTGGACAGTTCGCTTGCGATGTCCGCGGGCAAGGCGGCCGCACAGGTAGGACACGCCTCAATGTTGCTTGCTGCGGCGCAGGACCTCGAGTGGGTGCTGGACTGGGCCGAGCAGGGGTTCCCGCTAAACGTGCGTGAAGTGTCTGCTGATCAGTTCCGTGAGTACTGCGATCGGCCAGGTGCGGTCGCGGTGCGAGACGCGGGCTACACGGAGGTCGCGCCCGGTTCCACCACCGTGGTGGCTATCCCTTAGCCACCAACCTCTTCAACGCGCCGCGAACGACCTCGGGGTCGGTGGTATCCCAGAAGGCGGGGAGGCTGCGGCGGATAAACGAGCCGTAGCGCTTCGTCACTAAGCGATTGTCCAGCACTGCCACGACCCCGCGGTCATTGACGGAGCGCAGCAAGCGGCCGGCACCTTGCGCCATGAGCAGCGCCGCGTGGGTGGCGGAGACCTCCATGAAGCCCGACCGGCCGGCGGCATCGGCGGCGTTCGCTCGGGCCTGCAACAGGGGATCGTCGGGGCGGGGGAAGGGGATGCGATCGATGATGACCAGCGAGCACGAGCTCCCTGGAACGTCGACGCCCTGCCACAACGTCAGTGTGCCGAACAGACATGAGTTCTCTGACTTGGCAAAACTATCAACCAGTACACCGGTGGAGTCCTCGCCCTGCAACAAGATGTCGAAGGGGAGGCGGGCCCGCATGGCTTCGGCGGCCTGTTCGGCGGCTCGTCGAGAAGAAAACAGTGCCAGGGTGCGGCCACCGGCGGCGGTGATAAGGTCCGCGATCTCATCGAGCGTTTCCTTCGCAAGCCCATCGCGGCCCGGGGTGGGCAGGTGCTTCGCGGTGTAGAGGATGCCCGACTTGGCGGGGTCGAACGGGGTGCCAGCGTCGAGCGAGTCCCAGGTGCCCTTCGGCAAGCCCCAGGCGCTGGCCATGGCGTTGAAGTTGCCGCCGACCGTCAACGTGGCAGAGGTAAGCACCACGGTGCGCTCCCCGAAAAGCCGTTCGTGGAGCAGCCCCGCGACCGACAGGGGCGCGACGGAGACGGAATCGCCGTGGCGGTCGGAGCGGGTGAGCCACACAACGTCGGTGTGCTTGGCCGGATCCGGCTCGTCGAACACACCGAGGATGCGCACGATCGCGTCGTGGAGATCCTCCAAGTGGTTGGTCAGGTTGCCACGCTCCGCAAACTTCTCCGGATCGTTCTGGGCCTCACCCTCGGGCGGTTCGCCGATGGACTGGCGGGTCTTCCACAACGCGTCGCGCAGAGCGACAAAACCACCACGTGCCGGGTCGGAAATGGTTTCCCACCGGCCGGGGGCTTCGAGGTCGATGGCGGCAGTGAAGTCGTCGATAACGTCCTCGAGTGTTTCGCGTTTCGCGCCAAGCTTGTCGGCACGGCGAGCTGCCATGGCGAGTGCGCGTGCGGAAATCTCCGCGGTAGCGACCGAGGTGATGCGTCCGTCGAGTTCGTGGGCCTCGTCGATAATCACAGCATCGTGCTGGGGGAGCACGTCCACATCGGCGAGGGCATCGATAGCCAGTAGTGCGTGGTTGGTGACCACGATGTCCACGTCCTTGGTGCGCTCCCGGGCGATCTCCGCGAAGCAGTCCTGGCCGTGCGGACAACGCGTCGCCCCCAAGCACTCACGGGAGGTCACCGAAACTTGGCGCCACGCCTGATCTGGCACACCAGGAACCAGATCGTCGCGGTCACCGGTCGGGGTGTCCTGTGCCCACTCGGCGACGCGCTTGACGTGTTTGCCCAGCCAGGTCAGATCCTCTTCCTCGATGAGGGTGTCGCTGGGGTCCTCCGCAAGCACCTTGTGCAAACAGACGTAGTTGTTACGGCCCTTTTGGATGGCAAAGGTTGGTCGCTGGGGCAGGAGAGGCTCAAGCGCGTCGGCAAGGCGCGGCAGGTCACGGTCGACCAGTTGGCGCTGCAGCGCGATCGTCGCAGTGGAGACCACAACGGTTGTGTCGTGCATCTGTGCATAACGGAGCGCAGGAACCAGGTACGCCAGGGACTTACCCGTACCAGTGCCTGCCTGAACGGCAAGGTGACGTTCGGAATCCAACGCACGAGTGACCGCGTCGGCCATCTTGACCTGGCCAGGCCGGCGCGAGCCGCCGAGCGACTCGACGGCAGCCGAAAGCAACTCACCTGTGCTGTGCGAAAGCGGTTCGTCTGCCACGGCCTACTCGGTGGGCTCCGGAAACCCGATAAAACGGGTCGGGATGGCAACCTCGCCGCGCGACAGAGCGAGGCCCTCCCAGGGCAGGGTGGTGCGTGCTTCGGCGTGCAGCTTTCGGCTGTCCTCGATGCTTGGCTGGTTGTCCAGGACCTCACCGTCGCGGATCATCGGCACGGTCAGCTCGCGGTAGTCCAGGTTCGGCTTGCGGGGGATTTCGGCGCCCATCGGGTGGATAATCTCGCCCACCGCAACGCCGGAGGAGCGGTACGCGCGAAGCGCAGACTTGCCGCCGCCGTAGGTGACCTTGCCGGAAGAACGCTTGGCCACGGGGTGGCCTTCGACCTCGACGAGCTTGTAGACCAGGCCAGCCGTAGGCGCGCCGGAGCCTGTCACCACAGAGGTGCCGACGCCGAAGCCATCGACTGGGTCGCCGCGCAGACCTGCGATGGCGAACTCATCCAAGTCGGAGGAGACGATGATCTTGGTGTTGAACGCACCTGCCTCGTCGAGTTGCTTGCGCACGCGGCGTGAGACGATGCCGAGATCACCAGAATCGATACGCACCGCGCCGAGTTCGGTGCCAGCAACCTCGAGCGCGTTGTCCACGCCCTTGGTGATGTCAAAGGTATCCACCAGCAGCGTGGTGTCCTTACCTAGGGACTTAATCTGGCCGGCAAAGGCGGCCTTTTCATCGGGCTGGCCGTTCTCGTCGACATGCAGCAGCGTCCACGAGTGGGCGGCAGTACCGGACGCCGGGATGCCGTGGCGTAGCGACGCCTCCATGTTGGAAGTTGCGTCAAAACCCGCGATGTAGGTCGCACGTGCAGCCGAAACGGCAGCCTCTTCGTGGGTACGGCGCGAACCCATCTCGATAATCGGCCGGCCGTCTGCCGCGGAGACCATACGCGACGCGGCGGAGGCAATCGCGGAGTCGGCATTCAGGATGGACAGGATGACAGTTTCCAAGATGACGCACTCGGCGAACGTGCCGCGCACCGTCATGATTGGGGAGTACGGGAAGTACAGATCGCCCTCCCGGTAGCCGTCCACCTGGCCGGAGAAGCGGAAGTTGCGGAGATATTCGCGTGCTGCATCGGAAAGGAAATCGGCGGTTGCGATCTGCTCTTCGGTGAAGCGGAAGCGGGTAATTGCGTCGAGGGCACGCGCGGTACCTGCGACGACGCCGTAGCGGCGCTCGTTGGGCATGCGGCGGCCAAAGACTTCGAAAACACACTCGCGTTCGGCTGTGCCATCTTGGATGGCGGCGTCGAGCATGGTGAGCTCGTACATGTCGGTTAAAAACGCGGTAGAGGGCAGCGGTTGGTTCATGGTGTGCAAGCGTACCCTCCCGTCCCCTCCCGTCCGACGGGGTAAGGTGGTTCACATGTTTGCTTCAGCTCGCAACGCTGCCGAACCGGCGCATATGAGTTCGCCGATGGCGACCCCAGAGCTCGACGAGGCCGTCGATGTCGAGGTGGCCACGAGCGAGAACCTGCCATGGTTGTGCATTGTGTGGGACGACCCGGTGAACCTGATGAGTTATGTCACCTATGTGTTCCAGACGGTGCTGGGCTACGACCGCAAGCGCGCCCAGGAGCTGATGATGCAGGTCCACACTGAGGGCAAGGCTGTGGTCTCTTCTGGCGAGAAGGACAAGGTAGAAACCGACGTGAAGAAACTGCATACCGCCGGTCTGTGGGCGACGATGCAGCAGGCAGGGTAGGGGAGACGAATGCAGCCTTGGCGTAAGAAGAAGGGGTTGATGCGTTCAACCCCGAAGTACACGACCACGTTTGATCCGATGGAGCGTGAGGTCATTGGGGATCTCACGGCGACGGTGTCGGAGGCGTTGATTGCACGTGCGCAGTCGGCTCCGAAGGATGAGTTCGCGGAGATGATGGGGGTTTCCACCGGGCACACGGAGGCACCCCAGGATCCGAAGTTGGCTCGATTGTTGCCCGACTTTGAGCGCGAGGGCGACGAGGAGTTCGAGGGCGACAACGGTTTGTTGCGCAGCTTGCATGAAAACGACATCATTCGTGCGAAGTTGATCAATCTGCAGGTGGTCAACGAGGCGCTCGGCCCCACTGGTGGCGTTGAGGTCACCATCGAGGAAGAAGACGCGCACAAGTTCATCGCTGCGGTCAACGACATGCGCCTCTACATTTCCGCTGACACTTCGGGTGGCGAGGGCGCTCAGCAGGAGCGCGCGATGCTCGTGGAGTGGCTCGCGTACTGTCAGGATTCTTTGCTCGACGCATTGATGGGCTAGCTCGAGCGCATGCGTATCGACGACCCCTTGGCCCGCATCGGCCACATCTCACTCGCGGACACTGGCGTGACCGCGATCCTTGCACCGCACGAGGCAGGCATGGTCGCGGCAGTGGATGTGCGTGGCGGTGGCCCCGGTACACGTGAGACTGACCTGCTCGAACCCCACAACACCGTTGAGCGCGTCCACGCGATCATGCTGTGCGGTGGGTCTGCGTTTGGGCTTGCTGCCGCCGATGGAGCGATGGCCGAGCTGGAACGCCGCGGTTGGGGCTTTCCGGTGTTCGGCGAAGACATGCCGGGCCCCCGGGTGCCGATCGTGCCTGCGGCGGTGATCTTCGACCTTGTCGTCGGCGACCCGGCACACCGCCCCACTGCGGCCGATGGTGCAGCCGCGATCACCGCCGCCTTCGACGGTGGTACAGGAGCGACCGGCAGTGTCGGTGCTGGCTGTGGCGCAACCGCTGGCGTGCTGCGGGGTGGGTTTGGCCAGGCCACGGTGAGCACGATGAGCACGGACGGCTACACGGTTGAGGCGTATGTGGTTGCCAATCCGGTTGGGATGGTCGTCGATAAGCACACCGGGCTCCTCTACGGCGATGGTGCGAAACCCGCGGTGGACCTGGAGCGGTTTAACGCGCTTGAGCGCCCCACACCGAAACTGAACACCACGATCGGTGTGATTGCCACGAATGCGCCGCTCACAAAGCCACAACTCAAGCGCGTGGCAATGACCGGACACGACGGCATCGCGCGAGCCATTCGCCCCGCGCACTCGCCACTCGACGGCGACACGTTGTTCGCAGTGTCCACCGCTCAACCTGGTGCGCAGCCGGTCAGCGATGTTGAAGCTTTCGGACGCATCGGAGAAGCCGGCGCCCAAGCAGTGCAGGCTGCAATCGTGGACGCTGTAGTAAACGCAACCGGTGACTTTGGTATCACCGCCTGGCGCGACATCGCACGCGCCTAGCGCAGGCAGCTAAGCTGCACCACGATGAACAATAACAACCACCACACCCCTGAAGGCTGGGGCTACGGACGCACCGAACAGCCCGGCTACGGCAAGCCGTTCCAGCGTCCGTTCTCCCACCCAGAGACCCAACCGCCCGCGTTCGGCGGCATGCCTGCGCCGGGTGTGCCACACAACCCCTATGCCAACCAGCGTCAGCCGTACGGCCAGCCGGGCATGGGGTTGCAGGGACAGGGTTACCCGGCGAGCAGGTCGCTCAAACGCAGGCAGCAGCGCAAATCCGGGCTGCGCTTTGCAGGTGGCTTCCTGGCCCTGATTTGGGCTGTGTTTATTCTCCAGCTCTTCTTCCCGTGGCTGCAGGGCTTTGGCATACACCCGCTGGACATCAACGGTCTGCCGATGATTTTCACCTCGCCGCTGCTGCACGCGAATCTGGAACACATCATTTCCAACTCGCTGCCGGGTGCGCTGTTTGCCTACCTCATCGGTTACTCCGGCAAGCGCGTGTTTTGGGAGGTGACAACGTTCGTTCTGCTCATCGGCGGACTCGGCACCTGGGTGTTCGGCGGTATTGGCACGAACCACATTGGCGCATCCGGCCTGGTGTATGGCTGGTTGGCGTACCTGTTGGTGCGTGGCTTTTTCAACCGCTCGATTGGTCAGATTCTTACCGGCTTAATCCTCGGCTTCTTCTACTCCGGTTTGATTTGGGGTGTGCTGCCGGGCACTGAGGGTGTCAGTTGGCAGGCGCACCTCTTCGGCGCGATCGGTGGCATTGTCGCCGGCATGATCATCACGTCTGACGATCCGCCGGAGCTCGCCGCGAAAAAGCATGCGAAGAAGCAGGCGAAGGCTGCGGAAAAGCAGGCGCGCAGGTGAGTAACCAGGTAAGCAACCAGGTAAGTAACAACGCGCCGATTGGGTTGTTCGACTCCGGTGTCGGCGGGCTGACCGTGGCGCGTGCGGTGATGGATCAGTTGCCGGGCGAATCCTTGATCTATATCGGCGATACAGCCAACAGCCCGTACGGTCCGCAGCCGATCGCGGATGTGCGCGCTCATTCGCAGCGCATTGCCGACGATCTGGTGGAACGTGGCTGCAAGATGCTTGTCATTGCGTGTAACACCGCCACCGCCGCGTTTCTTCATGATGCCCGCGAGCGCTACAACATCCCTGTCCTCGAAGTGATCCAGCCTGCAGTACGCCGTGCGATGGCGACCACCCGAAACAACAAGATCGGCGTCATTGGCACCGAAGGCACCGTCACCTCTGGTGCGTATCAGGACTTCTTCGCGGTCAACCCGAATGTGGATGTCACCGCTGTTGCCTGCCCTGATTTCGTCCCCCTCGTGGAGCAGGGCGTGACCTCCGGCAAGCATGTGCTCGAGGTCGCCCGCGGCTATGTGGAGCCGCTGCGCGAAGCAGGCGTGGACACGCTTGTGCTCGGCTGTACGCACTATCCGCTGCTTTCCGGCGTGATCCAGCTTGCCGTGGGCGATGATGTCACGCTCGTGTCCTCTGCGGAGGAAACCTCGAAGGATGTGTTGCGCGTGCTCACGGAGAGCGATTTGCTTAGCGACGACACCACCGCCCCAATCCGCATCTTCGAATCCACCGGAGATCCTGGCACATTCGATGAGCTCGCCCGCCGATTCCTCGGCCCTCAGGTGCATGCGGTGGGCAACAGACTGTAAAACTCGCCGTGCGCTTCGGCGATCCAGTGTGAAATTAGGGCGCATTCATGGCACAGTGTTTCCATGAAGTTGACCATCCTTGGGTGCTCCGGAAGCCTTGCCGCGCCGGGGAACCCCGCCTCCTCCTATGTCATTTCGGTGCCGGGTGAAACCGATGTGGTGATGGACTTTGGTCCGGGGGCGCTCGCCGCGATGCAGGAACGGTTCGATCCTGCTGCGGCCCACGTGATCTTCAGCCACCTGCACGCTGATCATTGCTCGGATTTCCCGTCGCTGTTGGTGTGGCGCCGATACCATCCGGAGGCACCTGCGCAGCAGCGCCACCGCCTCATCGGGCCTTCGTATGCGGTTGAGCACTTTGGTCGCATGAGCGCCGATGGTCCGGGTGAGGTCGACGATTGCACGGACACGTTTGACTTCACCACCTGGCGTACCCGCGAGCCGGAGACGTTGAGCGGTCTGATGGTCACGCCGTTTGAAGTGGTCCACCCGGCCCAGGAGTCGCATGCGCTGCGCGTGGAGGACGCGCACGGCAAGGTGCTGACGTTCTCGGGCGACTCGAGCTACACGCCGTCGCTTATCGACGCCGCCCGTGGCGCCGACCTGTTCCTCTGCGAAGCAGCCTGGGGTGCGTCGTCGGAAGGCAAAGCCGAAGGCATGCACATGTCTGGCAAGGAGGCGGGACGCCTCGCCCGCGAAGCCGGGGTGAAGACGCTGGTGCTGGTGCACATTCAACCGTGGACTGACCCGCACAGTGTGCTTGAGGCAGCCCGTACTGAGTTTGATGGCGAGATTCTGCTGGGGCAGGCCGGCGCCGTCTACGAGGTGTAAGGGTCGGGCCTTACTGCGTTACCCCTTTTAAGGGGTGGAAGGTGACCTAGGGGGTCGCGTGCGCTAAATTAGCCACCACAACGACCGGTTCCGCTAGGCTACATCTTGAGTAGTCAGTCCAGGGCCGGTTTTCAAAATCTTGGGGGTAGGGGATCGTGGTATCCACGAAACCGTTTCAGAACTATGAAGACTTGCTCACGCTATTGGGCGAACGGGGGATGCGAATTGCAGATCTTGCGTCTGCGGAAGAGTCGCTGCGAAACATCGGTTATTACCGTTTGAGCGGATACTGGTACCCGTTTAGAGAGCCATTCCCGAATCAACAAAAACTTCACGGATACGAACTCACACGCAAGAATGAATTCCGTGAGGGAACGAATTTCGACGACATCATTCGACTCGTGAGGTTCGATACCCGATTGCGTAAGGCAGCCTTGAGTGCGTTGGAGCCCGTGGAGATTTGGCTCCGTAACGCCATTGCACACGCGATTGGTAGCGTGCACCCGCTGCTTCATCTTCATCTTGACGACCCGTCAATGCTTGACCTGCAGATGCAGCCTCCCATTAAGGAACCGAACCAGGTAGAGCGGTATGCAAAGTGGTTGGACCGCTTTGACGCATCTATTGGTTACTCCAAAGAGGATTTCGTACACCACTACCGGGATCGCAACGAAGATCTTCCAATTTGGGCTGCAGTGCAGACCTTCGAATGGGGAACGCTGCACAATCTGTACGATCTGCTTCCAAAGTGGATGCGCGAGCAGATCGCTGCTGATGCCGGGCTCACGTTCAAGGAGCTCGGGTCATGGCAGCGATCGCTGGCTTATTTGCGAAATACGTGTGCACATTACGCGAGACTGTATAACCGTGTAGACGATGCACCGCTTGTGCCAAGAAAACCAAGTTCCACACTCAGCTGGATTCGGGCGTATCCGGAATCGTTGCGAGACCGGACATTCTTCAAATTGTCCATGTTGCAGTACCTGCACGGTGTGATCGAAGGAGAGCCACATTTCGGGCTCACCAAAATTGCTCACGAATTCCTGATGGCCAATTTCCCGGGACACGATCTTTCGACGCACTCACACTCGTTGCCCATCCTCACCGCAATGGGGTGCCCTCCGAACGTGATTAATAAATCGCCTTGGGTCTAGTTGGCTTGCAGGGACGCGACGCCCGCCTGCGTTACGCTTGGGGCTATGACTGATTTTTCGCGTTTTGACGGTCGCGCCGTCGACGAGCTTCGCCCTGTCCGTATCACCCGCGGTTTTACTTCGAACCCTGCTGGCAGCGTGCTGGTGGAGTTCGGTAACACCCGCGTGATGTGCACCGCTTCGGTGGAGGAGGGCGTTCCCCGTTTTAAGAAGGATTCCGGCGAAGGCTGGCTGACCGCCGAGTACTCCATGCTTCCTTCCGCGACGCACGAGCGTATGCCGCGTGAATCGATGCGTGGCAAGGTAAAGGGCCGCACGCACGAGATTTCGCGCCTGGTGGGTCGTTCCCTGCGCGCTGCGGTGGATCTTTCTGAACTCGGTGAGAACACCATCCAGCTCGACTGCGACGTGCTCCAGGCCGACGGTGGTACCCGTACCGCGTCGATCACAGGCGCGTACGTCGCACTTGCGGACGCGATCGCTGTGCTCAAGGAGCGCGGCGTGGTGCCGGGTGAGCCGCTGCTGAAGCCGGTAGCGGCGATCTCTGCCGGCATCATCGACGGCCACGTCTGCCTCGACCTGCCGTACGAGGAAGACTCCCGAGCGGAGGTGGACCTCAACGTGGTGATGCAGGAGGGCGGCAACTTTGTCGAGATCCAGGGCACCGGCGAGCACGGCCTGTTCGGCCGCGAGCAGCTCGGCGAGATGCTCGACGTGGCAGCCAAGGGCTGTGAGGAGCTTTTCGCAGCCCAGAAGGCGGCGTTGGGATGGTAAGAGTCCTCGTCGCGTCCCGTAACCCGGGCAAGGTCCGCGAACTCGACCAGGTGCTGCGCGAGGTGGCCATCGAGGGAGTGGAGCTTGTGTCGCTTGATAACGCCCCCGCCTACCCCGACCCTGTCGAGGACGGCCTGTCCTTTGAGGAAAACGCAGTGCTGAAGGCCCGGGCTGGTGCTGCCGCGACTGGTCTTCCGTGCGTCGCTGACGACTCCGGCCTAAGCGTCGAAGCCCTCAACGGCATGCCGGGCATCCTGTCCGCTCGCTGGTCCGGTAACCACGGCGACGACGCTGGTAACAACGCTCTGCTGCTCAAGCAGATGGAGGATATTAACCAGCGCCGCGCAGCGTTTGTGTCCTGCTGCGCGCTTGCCACCCCAGATGGCGACGTGCACGTCGCGGAGGGACGCTGGGAAGGGGAACTGCTTCGCGAGCCCCGCGGCGACAACGGTTTCGGCTACGACCCGCTCTTCGCGCCGGATGACGCGCCGGGGCGTTCCTCGGCGGAACTGACCTCGGAGGAGAAGAACGCACGGTCCCACAGGGGCAAGGCGTTGCGGGAGTTGGCAAAGCACATCGCAGCGCTGGAGTGACGAAAATCGTTACAGTGGCGGTATGAAGAAAACAATCGCATTCGCAGCAACTGTTCTCGCTTCCAGCGCGCTTCTGACCGCGTGCGGGCAGGACGGTGACTTCGACGGCACCTGGTCGGGCGACGTCACCGCAACCCAGGAGGGGACCGGTGGTGGTCATGCCACCGTGACTATTGACGGTAAGGATTGCTCCTGGGAGCTGACCGAAACCGACGGTGAGACTAACGAAGCGAACTGCCTGCGCGACGATAAAGAGTTCAAGCTGGAAGATCCGCTGACGCACCAGGATCTGGAGTACGACGCTGAGCGTGCTGGCGACACGTTGACGCTGTCGCCACAAAACGATCAGGCAGAAAAGGTCGGCGTCATGGTGCTAACAAAAACCGACGACGAATAAGTTTCGCCGCCGGTTTCATCCCCCGAAGTTCCAGTTCGCCGGCGTTAGGCGAGCTGGAACTTTTCTTTAACTTCCTTGCGGCGCTTCTCTTCCACAAAGAAGGACATAAACGGCACAACGCCGGAGATAGCGGTTGCCACCCAGGTGCCGCCGGACCAGCGGGCCTTGGAGCCGAGATTCAGCGACGTCATCAAAAACGCGACAAACGCAAAGCCGTGCACGCGCGCAACCCAGGACAGGTAGTCGACGTTCATGTCGAAGCCGTACTGCATGATCATGCGGGCAATCAGCAGAAGCAACAGGACACCGGTGATCCACGCCGCGATGGAGAACCACAGCAATGCCTGCTTGACGCGGCGCTGGCGCTCCGGGTGGATGCGCTCTGGCTGTGCTGCTGGCTGAGTTTGCTCGGTCATGCGTGTTCACCTTTACCTTCCGGGTGGGTTTCGCGGCGCGGTGCCACAAGTTTGTTGTATTCGTCGACGTCGATCTCCGGACGTGCGGGCAGGAAGTCCTCGTCGATTTCCGTGACGGGCTTGTGCTTGCCGTAGCGGGCGAGATCGGCCTCGTACAGGTCATCCATGGTCAGTCCTGCGTTCTCGGCGTCAATCTTGTCGTTTTCCATGCGCATACCTACGCGGTAGGCGTAGATGAAGAACAGTGCGAAGCATGGCCACTGCAGGGCGTAGCCCAGGTTCTGGAGAGTGCCGGTGCCGGATTGGTAGCGTTCCCACTGCCACCGGGCGAGCAGGAGGCACGTCACTGCGGCGGCGATGAGGAGCAGGATGTGCCACCAACGCACGCGAAGCCGCTCACGCTGCGGAACCGGGGTGGCCCCGTCCGCGTCCGTGTGTTCCAACTTTTCGCTCACGAGAGGTGATCTTACCCGGTAAAACCGCGGCACCAAACTAAAGTTTGATACCGCGGTTTCTGTGGATGGGGGCGCGGCGTGTAATATCCGTTCTCGACGCGCCCGTGGCGGAATTGGCAGACGCGCTGGATTTAGGTTCCAGTGCCTTATGGCGTGAGAGTTCAAGTCTCTCCGGGCGCACCAATTCTTTATGGGGGAGTGGGGACTTACAGGTTCCAGTCGCGCAGGATGCGGCCAACGTGGCCAGTTGCCCTGACGTTGTACTGGGCTTGCTCCACGGTGCCCTTACCGTCAGCGTCGACGGAGACAAGGAACGTTGAGCGGATAACGCCTTGGACGATCTTGCCGTAGTTCTTCTTTTCCCCGAATGCGCCGTAAGCCTCGAGGGTTTCCTTGGATTCGTCAGAAAGCAGCTGCACGGTCAGGTTGTGGTCGTCGCGGAACTTTGCCAACTTCTCTACCGGGTCGGGGCTGATGCCGAGTACGGCGACGGAGGCGTCCTTGAACTGGTCCATATTGTCGCTAAAGTCGCAAGCTTCGGTGGTGCAGCCGGGCGTGTTGGCCTTCGGGTAGAAGTACACGATGACTCGCTGGCCAGCGAAATCGGCAAGCGAAACGGTTTCGCCCTTGTCGTTATTCAGGGAAAAAGCGGGGGCGGTGTCGCCTTGTTGCAGTCTGGTGGGTTCAGTCATGCCTCCCCGTTTTACACTACTGTTGGTACGAAAAGACGTCAGTCTAGAAAAGTCCCAAGTAAACGTAGGAGTTTGAAACCGTGGCACGAGATATTCACGACATTGAGCGTGACCTTGCACGCACCCGCAGCCAGCTGGCTAGCACGCTCGACGAGCTTGCAGACCGCACGAACCCGTCCACCTTGGCCGATACGGCTAGGGATCAGGCAAAGACCTGGCTCGAGGACGAGACTGTGCAGAAGATCATCGCTGGCGTTGGTATCGGTATCGCAGCGCTGATCGGTATCAAGGTCTACAACGGCCGTAAGCGCAAGAGCGAGCTCAAGGAGCTGCAGAAGCTGCTGTCGCGTAACTAAGCGCGAGCGTCTGTACGCCGGTACCTGCAATGTTGTGGGTGCCGGCGTTTTGTCGTCGATACGCTCGTGTCCTTGTTGAATTCAAGGTAATCTCTCTTTACGACCGAAAGGGAGCATCAATGGTTAATGATCAGGCCGACCACGAACTCGAGCGGATGCGCGGCAGTAAAAAGCCGCTGTTGATCGCATTAGCGGTCATTGCGGTGATTGTGCTTGTGCTGACGGTGGCGGGGCCGTCGATACGCGCTGCGTTCACACCGGATGAAGAGACCGCCGCAACGTCGACGGACACCGACGCCGAGTACAACGGCACTGACGTCCACTTCCTGGGCATGATGGTGCCGCACCACCAGCAGGCGATCGACATGTCGGATGTGCTGCTGGACTCCGACGTCGACGATGCGCAGGTGCGTGATCTCGCCCAGCGCATCAAGGACGGTCAGGAGCGCGAAAACGAGCAGATGAACGCCTGGGCCGACGAGTGGGGCATCGATCAGGACATGGAGCTCCACTCGAAGCACATCGCCAATGGCATGTTCCCGCCCGAGCAGTTGGACGAGTTCGCGCAGTTGCGTGGCGACGACCTGCGCACCGCTTTCCTCGAAATGATGCACTTCCACCACGCCCACGTGATCAAGATGACGCAGGACGAGGTGGACGGCGGCGCCTACGAGCCGCTTCGCGAGTTGGCCCAAGACATGATTGAGGTGCAAACCGCCGAAATGGGCGAGATGGAAGAACTTCTGGGCTACAACCCGACGAAGTAACTAGACAATCTCGGCGCCAGCCTCAAACATTTCCTGAAGCGCTGCGGCACCGCCCTTGTCATCGACAGGGGAGCACATCGCGCGCAGGACGCGCACCTTGAAACCAGCCTTCAGGGCGTCCAGGACGGTGGCTCGCACACAGAAGTCCGTTGCAATGCCACAGACGTCTAGCTGGGAAACCTCGCGCTCGCGCAACCAATCCTCAAGCGATGTGCCAGCCTCAGTTGCGCCCTCGAACCCGGAATAAGCGGCGGTGTACTTGCCCTTGCGGAAAAACTCCTCAATCAGCGAGGTATCCACCGGTCCGCGCATCTGCGCACCATAGGAATCAGCGACGCAGTGCGGCGGCCAGGTGTTGACAAAGTCCGGTGTCTCGCCTTCCTTGGCAAAGTGGTCACCTGGCTCGATGTGCCAATCCTGTGTTGCCACAATGTGGTCGTACTCCAAACACCTGTTATCAGGGGTGGAGATCAACTCCGCGATTTTTGACGCCACCTCATCGCCGCGGGCGGTGGCAAGGCTACCGCCGGGGCAGAAGTCATTTTGCACGTCAACAATTACCAAGGCTGTTTTCATGAAGATCAGCCTAGTCTCAGCTGCGAGAAAAAGTGACGGGTACACAAAAAGCGAGGCTGGCGGGTAAAATACCTGCCAGCCTCGCTGTGCTGTGCGCCATCAGGGAATCGAACCCCGAACCCACTGATTAAGAGTCAGTTGCTCTGCCAATTGAGCTAATGGCGCGTATTTTGTTTTGTTGGTGTTGCTCTCTGCAACGAGGTAATACATTAGCAGCGTGTGTTGAATGTGTGAAATCGGCAGGTAAGAGCATATTTTTCGGCGATGTTAAACGTTGTATAACGCTTTGTTTGTGGATGGTGGCTTTTTAGCCGTTAACGGTTAAAGTATTGGCGTTTGAGTTTTGGATTTGAGTTGTGAGGGGTCCATTGTGCTCCACCTTCGCGCGGTTCGCCGCTGCACCGCGGTCCTGACGGCGCTGGCTGCAGGAGCGATGATTTCGGCCTGCTCACCGGGGGATGGGTCGAGCCGTCTCGAGCAGGTTGCGGAGACAGACCAGGCTGCAGAGACGACGCCTGCGGCGAAGCCGCCGAAAGTCTCGGTGAGCAATAACGCCACTGACGTCGAGCCTGGCCAGCCGGTGAAGGTGCTTTCGGAGGTCGGATTGGCCTCGGTGAAGATGACCAACGAGGCCGGCAAGGAAGTCGAGGCGGAGTTCAACGACGACAAAACCGAATGGTCTACGGCGGAACCGCTTGGTTACGGACGCGAGTACACCATTGAGGCGCGTGATGTTGAGGGCCAGAAGGTGATGTCGTCGTTTACTACGGTGTCGCCGGCTGTGACGGTTAATGCGTACGTTGGTCCGCTTGACGGCTCGACGGTTGGTGTCGCCCAGGCGGTAACCATCCGCTTTGATAGCCCGATCCAAGACACCAAGAAGATGGAGAAACTCATCTCGGTGGAAACCTCGAACGACACCGAGGGTGGATTCTTCTGGCTGGATCCTTACGAAGTGCGCTGGCGCCCGAAGGAGTACTGGGAGCCCGGTACTGAGGTCACTGTGAAAGTGGATCTGTATGGGCGCAAACTTGCCGAAGGCGTCTACGGTTCCGACGACACCGAAATCAGCTTCACCATCGGTGACAAGGTGGAGACTGTCGTGGATAACTACGACAAGATGCTGCGCGTCTACGCTAACGACGAGTTGGTGAAGGAGTTCCCGATCTCACTGGGAACCGACGGTAGCTACGACACCCCGAATGGCACCTACGTGGTGGGGGATGAGCACCCCAGCCTTGTCATGGACTCGCGTACCTACGGCTTGGCGTTGGATGCGGGCGGGTACGTCACGCCGGTGGATTACGCCACCCAGCTGTCGTACTCGGGCATCTACGTCCACTCCGCGCCGTGGGCGCTGTGGGCGTTGGGGTCCCAGAACCAGTCGCACGGCTGCATCAACGCTTCCTATGAGAACGCCAAGTGGTTCCAGGAGTACGTCAAACGGGGTGACCCGGTAGTGCTGAAAAACACTGGCGGATCGACCCTGACCCCGTACGACGGCTTGGGCTACTGGAACCTTGATTGGGAGCAGCGCTCCGGCGGCAGCGGCGAGCAGCTCTACTCCTAGTGCCCCTAGGTGCAGTTAGTGCCCCCAGGCGCAGTTAGGCTTTCGCGCGTTCCTCCTCGGCTTCAATCTCGGCGTTGAAATCGCGCTTGGAGGCCTGCCACTGATCCTCTGTCATGCCGATGCGCCAGTATCCAGAGATGGACACGTCTTGCTTGGGGACCTCGGATTCGACGAAGAGGAAGCGCCGCATTTCCTTGATCATCTCGGCAACGCCGTGGATGAACCAGCTGGTGTTCTTTCCGTCCGGCACGCCGGCCTGTCGCACGACGCGGGATAGCTCCGTGCCATGGGTCGCGCCGTTGCGGATCACCCAATGGATGTCCACGCCATCGCGGGCTGGGAGCTCAAACTTGCGGTCTTCGGCTTCGATCTCGATGTACGCGGTCGCAGTTGCGCCCTCGGGGAGGCGCTTTAGGCCCGCGCCGATGGCCGGTGCTGCGGACTCATCGCCGGCGAAGATGAAGTGCTCGTAGTCGACCGAAGGGCCCCACGCGCCACCTGGGCCGAAGAAGCCGATCTTCTCTCCAACCTCGGCTACGCGAGCCCACGGACCGGCCAGGCCTGCATCGCCGTGGGTGACAAAGTCAACATCGAAATCCCCGGTCGATGAGTCGAGGTTGATCAACGTGTAGGTCCGGGTCACCGGTTGCTTGTCGCGCGGCTGTTGTTCACGGACCTGTTCGACGTTAAATGGCCAGGAGTAGTCGGCGCCCTCCGGCACGAACAACAGCTTGAGGTAGTGGTCCGTAAACTCCAGATCTTTACCGACAAAAGCGGGGGTGTTCAGGCTTAAGCGAACCAGATCGGGGGAGAGCTGGCGGCGACCGGTCACGGTTGCCTCATTGGCCTTCCGGGGTTTACGCCTCGCGGCCGCTTTGTTGGCTTGTTCGGTCATCGTTGTCCCTGTCCTTCAACAACTCGTGGCTGCTTCGGGCGGCGGAAGTTCGCACGCCAAATAGTTAGGTAAGGCTAACATATTCAAGGAGGGGGTGGAATAGCAATGTGCCCCGTAACCTGTTGTGCAGGTTACGGGGCACGCTTTGGGGTGGCTGACGGGGCTCGAACCCGCGACACCCAGGATCACAACCTGGTGCTCTACCAGCTGAACTACAGCCACCATTGCTGTTTTGCAGCGGATTACACCTTAGCCGTTCATCTGAAGTTTACAAAAACCGCTGGTAGAACTCGGTTGCAGCGGCAGAAGCCTTCGTTGCGGTGTCGGTGTCCGGGCCGGGGGAGTCCACAAATACGGCGCGACGGTAGTAGTCCAGTTCGCGGATGGATTCCACGATGTCCGCCAAGGCGCGGTGAGCCATGCCCTTTTCGGGCTGGTTGTAGTACGCCTTAGGGAACCAGCGGCGCGACAGTTCCTTCACGGTGGAGACGTCGATCATGCGGTAGTGCAGGGCGTCGTCGAGACGCGGCATCTGCGCACGGATAAACGCACGGTCGGTAGCAATCGAGTTGCCCGCAAGTGGGGCAGGATGAGCAGGATCGCAATGCTTTGCGACGAGCTCCAGCACCGCATCCTCCGCATCCCGGATACTGGTCGTGGAGGCCTTAATGTCATCGAGCAGCCCGTTGGAGGAGTGCATCTCGGTGACAAAGTCATCCATCTCCGCCAGTTCGGCGTCGGTGGCGTGGACGACGAGGTCGACTCCGTCGTCGATAATGTTGAGCTCCGCATCCGTGACAAGCGCCGCAACCTCCACGATGACGTGGCGTGACGGGTCAAGACCGGTCATCTCCAGATCAACCCAAACGATGCGATTGTCCTTGTCTGCGATCTCCATTTATTCCTCTCCCATCTTGGCGTAAAACTTGCCCATAATTGGCGGCAGAATCCCGCGCGGGGCGTAGGTGGACACGACATCCATCGCCTTCGATAGCGGCCCCGGAACGACGCGTCGACGGTTGCGGCGCATCGCCTTCAGGGTGTCGGCAGAGCAGGACTCGTAGGTCGTCCACAGGAAATCGGGCACGACCTTATCTACGATCGACTGCTCCTCCTCCGGAATGTGCGCCTCACGCACCGGACCCGGCGCGAGCAGGGTGACGTGCACGCCGGAATCCTTTAGCTCGTAGTGCAGTGCCTCGGTGAACATGTTGACACCCGCCTTGGTGAACACGTAGGTGGCGTTGTTCGGGATCGGCAGGTTGCCCGCGGCGGAGCCGACGTTGCACAGCGCGCCCTCGCCGCGTGGCACCATCTGATCCAGCACCGCCTTGGTGATGCGGAACACTGCCGTCGCGTTCAAATTGAACTGGTTCGTCTCGTACTCCCAGTCCTGCTTCATAAACGGGCCAAACGAGGCAATACCGGCGGAATTGACGCAAATGTGAATCGTGCGGTTCGCAATGTGATCAAGCAGCGCGGTGACGTCGCGCTCCTTAGACAGATCCGCGGCGAAGACTTCGACGGTGACGCCGTGGGCGGCCGCGAGTTCGTCGCCAAGCTTCTGCAATACCTCCTCGCGCCGGGCAACAAGGATGAGGTTGTGGCCACCTTTGGCCAGGTCGCGTGCGATCGCCTCGCCGATGCCTTGGCTCGCGCCAGTAATCAACGCGAACGAGTTGATGGATGGTCCTGGAAAACTCATGCGTCCGAATCTACCCGCCCGCGATCTCTCGCAACGCTGCCGTGTGTCGCTCGAAGGCCTGCGCGCCCGTCGCTGTCAGTGTGACCCACACCGTGTCCTTCGCCCGGGATGAGCCGTACTCGCGAAAACGGGTGACGTAGCCGTGCTCCTCCAGCGTGGGCAACTGCTTGGAGAGTGCGGAGTCTGACAGGTTTACTTTGTCTTTCAGCGTGCTAAAGCGCATCTCAAAGCGGGACGATTGCTTTTCGACGGCACCGCCGTGGTACAGCGCCGCACAAATCTTCAACCGCGCCAGGGGGTGAATAACGGGGTCGATGGCTGGCTTGCTCATCGGTTTTTCTCCCAGTAGTAACCGGTGACGATGATGGCAGCCGCGGCGAGGATGCCCGCGATAGTCGCGCCAACGACGCTACCTTCGGGGACAAGCCAGACGATTGGCATGAAGACCAGCGGCATCAGTGCGGATCCCCAATTCGTCTCGGGGTCTTCCTGGATCGGCTGCTTCATGCTTGGACGCACGTTGCGGTTGTGATCTCGCACGGTGATGGCGATGCAGGCGATGATAATGACCGCAAACAATGCCCACCAGTATGTCCACCGCAGGATCAGGCCAGCAGCAGTGACTCCGAACAGGGTGCCGAGAATGACATAAGCCCACAGGGGTGTGGGCTTATGTTGCGCGTCGCGCTCGAGCATGTCGATCTGCTCGAGGGTGGCGCGAGCTTCTTCTTGAGAGATCTTGTTGCTTTCCACGTTGGCAAGTATGTCACTTGCCTGAATGGAAAGCAAGCGTTAAATCTCGTGCATCTCCTGGTGCTTAGTCTCTGGGGAGGAAAGGATTGCCCACAGGGAAATCGCGGTGACAATAACCAGGTAGATACCCACAGCCTGCGGGCCATACTTCGCGTTCAGTGCCGTCGCAATGAAGGGGGCGATAGCCGCACCCAGGATGGAGGACACGTTGTACGCGATACCCGAGCCGGTGTAGCGCACATTCGACGGGAACAACTCCGGCAAGATCGCAGACATCGGGCCGAAGATGAAGCCCATCAACACCATGCCGATGAACAAGAAGATGCCCAGGGAAACCATGGTGAACGTCTCCGGATTCAGCAGCCACTTGAAGCTCAGGCCATAGACGATGATCGCAACCGAGGTCAGACCCAGCACCGGGCGACGGCCGTAGACATCCGACCAATGCGCCGCAATCGGGATGCCAGCGATGAACCCGAAGATGCACACCAGCTGCAGCTTCAGGAACGTCGGGTACGCAATACCCAGGCCAACGCCCTCTTCCGCCGAGCCAATGCCGTAGGACAGGAACCAGGTGGTCACGATGTAGAACAAGGTGTAGCAGCCGACCATGACAAACGTGCCCTGGATCAGCGGCTTCCAGGCAGTCTTGAACACCTCCGCCAGTGGGGAAGCAGCCTTCTGGTTGTTTTGCTCCACCTGCTGGAACACCGGGGTTTCCTCAACCTGCAGGCGAACCCACAGGCCGATGATCACCATCACGATGGACAGCAGGAATGGAATACGCCAACCCCAGCGCATGAACGCGCCCTCGAAGTCGCCAGTGGTGTGGCCCAGCACGGTGACCAGGATGAGGAACAGGCCGTTTGCCAGCAGGAAGCCGAACGGTGCGCCGAGTTGGGGCCACATGCCCGCCCAGGCGCGGCGTCCCTTAGCTGCTGTTTCTGTGGACAGCAGGGCCGCGCCGGACCACTCGCCGCCCAGGCCAAGGCCCTGGCAGAAGCGCATCAGTGCCAGCAACGCCGGTGCCCAGATGCCGGCCTGTGCGTAGGTGGGCAGCAGGCCGATAACAAAGGTGGCGATACCCATGGTCAGCAGCGCACCGACCAAGGTGGCCTTGCGGCCGACCTTATCGCCGAAGTGGCCGAACAGCACTGAACCTAGCGGGCGAGCGATAAACGCCAGGCCAAACGTGGCGAACGACGACAGCAGCGCCACCGTGCTCGACTCCGACTTGGGGAAGAAGAGGAACGGAAATACCGCGACGGCTGCGGTGGCGTAGGCGTAGAAGTCGTAAAACTCAATCGTCGTGCCAATTGTCGACGCAAGGCGGACCCGGTTTCGCTCCTGTGGCGTTGTCTCCCGGATGGCAGCAGGGGCCGCTTGTGGGGCAGGGGGTTGATGCTCGACGCTGGTGGTCATTGCCCGTCCTCTCGTTCCATTGTGTGAAACTGCTGTGTCGCAGAATGGAAGAAACTGTACCACGCTATGGGACGCGTATCCCAAAAATGGGTGGGGTGTGGTCTGCTGAGGCCAAACGACACATCCAACACGGCATATATCGCTGAAAATCAGCGGAGTATGCCGTGTTCCATGTGTCGTTTAGCTTTGCGGCACGCCTCTTTCCCCGCACATGGTGAGAACGCATTGGGTTGCGTCCCTTAGTGTGGTGTAACG
>NZ_KV789306.1:0-2583 GCF_001807545.1 Corynebacterium sp. HMSC08F01
CTTCTTTTTCGGTCATTTTTGTAGGTGACGTCGGCGCAATCTGTGCCGGTGTGTCACCACTTTCTGACCGCAAGGAGGGCCTTTTATGGCCAACTTCAAAGACATTATGGCGATGTGTTTGACCGGAGCGAGTTATGCAGCCATCTCTGCTGCCTTGGAGTGCTCCAACAGGGATATCGCCAAAGTCAAAGCAGTGATTGCTGACCACGCAATCACGCAGTCTTCGTTCGCTCAGCTGGATCCAGAGTTCTTCGATACGCACTTTAGCGATCAGCGAACGAGTCGGCGTTTGCGCTATGACCGACCTGACTTCGAAAAACTCGCGAAGAAGCTGGCGAACAACAAGCACCTCACGCGCCATAAGCTGTGGATGGACTATGTCGCTTCCCCGTGCGCCGCAGGTGAATCGAAGTACCAGTACTCCCAGTTCTGTGAACACCTGCGTGACTACATCCGGGCTACCGGCATGACCTCGATTATCGAGCATGAACCAGGCCAAGAGCTCTACGTCGACTGGGCGGGCGACAAAGTCCGCATCATCGACCAAGCCACCGGTGAGGTAGGGATGAAAGCTTGCCTATTTGTGGCTGTCTGTCCCTACTCTTCTTTGTTATTTGTGGTTGCTACGGCGAATGAGAAGATGGACGCCTGGATTGACTGCCACGTCAAAGCCCTAAACTACCTCGGGAAACGCCCCGGCATCATCGTTCCTGATAACGCGCCGACTGCAACGTATCGCCCGGCGAAGAACAAACCCGCACGACGCATCCAACAGCGCTATGCGGACTTTGCTGACTACTATGACATCTTGCTTGTACCAGCACGTCCGGGAAAACCCCGCGATAAAGCCGCAGTTGAGCGTGCCGTCCAACTTGTCTATACGCGTATCCTTGGCTATTTCGATGGGGTTGAGTTCTATAGCCTTGAAGAGCTCAACGAAGCGATCGCTGAGCGCCTCGAAGACATCAACACAACCATGCCCAATGCGCATGGGTTTACTCGTCGTGAGCTGTTTGACATCGATGAAGCACCCATGATGCGCAACCTTCCTGACACCCCATTTACGGAAGTGTCCTGGCGCAGCGTCAAAGTCGATCGCAATTGGCACATCTGTTGTGACTACCAGTACTACTCCGTGCCGTTTCAATACATCGGCAAGACTTTGCGCGCACGGCTGACCAACAGCCTGGTCAGCATCTTCAACGGCGATAGCCTCGTGGCCGAACACCCGCGTATGCACGGGTTTAAGTACCGCTATTGCACAGACCCTGCGCATACCCCAGACAAAGAGATTACTGGGGTCAAACCGCTAACTCGCGATGAGCTCTACGCCAGAGCATCGTCGTTTGGGCCCGCAACCAGCAAGGTCATCGCCATGATCCTTGAGCACAACGCCCAAGCCCTGCCACGCGGTTTACGCACAGCCCGCAACGTGTTGGTCAAGCTCGGGAACAAGCACAACAAAACCACACTTGAACCAGCGTGCCAGCAAATCATCGACCACAACCTCGCGCCGAATCTGCAGGTCATCTCCCGCATCCAGGCCGACATCGCCCGCAACGGTAACGCCGAAGCCAACACCCCAACACCACAAACAGGCCAGGCTCGGGTAGTCGATATCGCCGCAATGCCAGAAGCAGTGTTCCTGCGCCCTGCAAGCTACTACGACACCCCGAAGCAGGAGGACTAACCCATCATGACCACGATCCATCTTGACGATGACATCCGTGCAACGCTGCGCAAGCTGCGGCTTTCAACCTTCGCTGATACCTTCTTCGCACTTGCCAGTGCAGATGAAGCAAACACCGAGTTGCCTGAAGAGATATTTCTCAAAGCCGTGGAAGAAACCGCCCACAAACGTCGCGCGCAAAACATCACCAAAGCCATCACCCAAGCAAAGTTCCGGTACCCAGGTGCAACACTTGCCGAGCTGATAAACGTCGAAGAACGCGGCCTGAACCTTCGTCAACTCAAACGCATCGCTGCAACACCCTGGCGTGAAAACCCCGGAAACGTCCACCTCCTAGCCCCAACAGGGGCAGGCAAGACATACATCGCCTGCGCCATCGGAGTTGCTGCATGCCAGGCTGAATACAGCGTTGCGTACTACCGGCTCGACCAGCTTGTAGATGAATTAGCGGCCTTCCCGCCGACAGATGAGCGTTACGTAACCAAGATGCGCAGGCTACAAAACACTGACGTGCTCATCCTTGATGATTTCCTGACCATTGGAATCAACCAACGCGGGCAAGAAGACCTAACGAAGATCATATTCGACCGCGATGGCAGGCTGCCGACGATCATCGTTTCCCAAACCACTGCCGCATACTGGGTACAAAAACTTCCCGACCCAGTCGCAGCTGACTCCCTCGTCAGCAGACTCAACACCGGCCAACGCGTCGAACTCGGTGAATACGACATGCGCCACTTCCTAGCCACCCAACTAGAAACCGAGTAACACACCACCATCAACAGGCCCCGCGACGAGCAGCAGCCCCAACCCGTCGCGGGGCCCTACCAACTACCCGGAATCCAGCCCTACCACCGTTTCGGAATACCCCTACCAACTACGCGCACTCAGCA
>NZ_KV789307.1:0-518 GCF_001807545.1 Corynebacterium sp. HMSC08F01
GATGCTCACCAGTTGCGGGGTGAGCCTGACTGTTACTGATTCTCCTACCAGCTGAAATGGCACTGAGTAGTACTGGTAGTCACAGGTGATGTGCCAGTTGCGATCGACTTTGCACCGTTTGTAGGACACTTCTGTAAACGGGGTTGGCGGCAGATCGCGCATCACCGGTGCCTCTTCTTGGTTAAAGCGCATGCGCCGTGTTGTGCCATCAGCACGCAGCATGATGCTGTTGATGTCTTCAAGACGCTCAGTGATCGCTTCATTGAGTTCATCGAGGCTATAGAAGACCTCGTCGCTGAAGTATCCGAGTATTTTGGTGTAGGCGATTTTCACTGCACGTTCTACTGCCGCTTTGTCGCGGGGCCTGCCAGGCCTTGTCGGCACAATCGTGACCCCGTAGTAGTCGGCAAACGCTGCGTAGCGGTCAGTGACCATCCGGTAGCCTGCATGTTTCTTCGGCCGGTATGTTGCCGTAGAAGCATTATCCGGCGGTCAAGTCCCGTGAAGTGGTGTAGCCG
>NZ_KV789308.1:0-12322 GCF_001807545.1 Corynebacterium sp. HMSC08F01
GCGTTTCACCCGACCGAGGGTGCAGTCAACTTGTATCGCACCCAGCGATTCGCCAATAGTAAGCAACGCGCGTTGGCATCGATGATGTCGCCGACGTGTCCGGTGCCGGATTGCCGGCATGGGGCTGACAACTGCGAAATGCACCACATCCAGGCCTGGCGGCATGGTGGGGAAACCAACCTGGCCAACCTGGTGCCGTTATGTCGGTTCCATAACGGGCGCAACGACGATGACCCGCGTGAAAACCGCTACGGGCGAATACAGATACGCGATGGGATACCGGTGTGGGTATCGCCGGGAGGGACAGTCGTCGAAAAGCATCCGCCCGGAGCCATGCAACAACTCTTCACATAACGAAAAAGCCCGCCAAAAAGCGGGCCAATCGTCGTGCCTACACACTACTTCGCAGACGGAACCTCCGGCGCGACACCAGTGCGCTCATACTCCGCGAGAATATCGATACGACGCTGATGACGCTCCTCCTCACTCCACGGCTGAGCAACAAACGCATCAACGATCGCGAGCGCCTCTTCCTCGGTGTGCATGCGCCCGCCGATGCCGATGAGTTGCGCGTTGTTGTGCTCGCGGGCTAGTTTCGCGGTCTCTTCCGACCACGCCAACGCACAACGAGCACCCTTGACCTTATTCGCCGCAATCTGCTCACCATTGCCCGAACCACCAAGCACAATGCCCAGAGAACCCGGATCCGCAACAACAGCCTCCGCTGCGGCGATGCAAAACGCCGGGTAGTCATCCGCGGCGTCGTACTCGTGGGCGCCGCAGTCAGTCACCTCATGACCCTGCGCCTCAAGATGGGCCTTAATCTGATTCTTCCGCTCGAAACCGGCGTGATCTGCTCCAAGGTAAACACGCATAAGGCTTAGCGTACCTGCGGGGCTTCCGTACGGCTGCGCTTGAGCTCAAAGAAATACGGGAAACTTGCCACACCAACCGCATGGTCGAACAACTTCCCAGCATCCTCGCCCTCCGGCACACGCGTGATCACCGGGCCGAAAAACGCACTGTCGCCGAACTTGACCACCGGGGTGCCGACGTCGTCGCCAACCTCAGCCATTGCCGACGCGTGAAAACCGCGCAAGGCCTCATCAACCTCGTCGGTATTCGCCACATCCGCGTACTCCGCGGGCAAACCGACCTCGGCAAGCGCCTCCGCAATAACACTGTCGTAGGCGCCGAAACCTTTCTTGTGATCCTGGCCGCCAGTGTGGATGATCGTGCCCATCGCCGTGTACAGCGCGTCGATCTTGTCCGGGGCATCCTGCTTCACTTTCGCGAACACACGCGCGGGACCCCAGTTCGCCTTCATCAACTCGGCATAGTCGGCAGGGATGTCACGGCCGTCGTTGAGCACGGAGAGCGACATCGGCACCCACTCGACCTCAACATCGCGGACTTTCTCCACTTCCTTCATCCAACGCGAAGTCAACCAGCAAAACGGGCAGGAAACATCAAACCAAAAAGTCACTTGCTCTTTCATGCCGCCCACAATAGCGCGTGTAGCCTGAGTCACATGAAGACTAATCTCACGCGTGAAGACGCGCAGTTGCGCGCAAAGCTCATTTCCAACGTTCGTTACGACATTCTGGTGGATATCACTGGCAAGGACACGTTCACGACGGTGTCGACAATCCAGTTCGATTCCGAGGCGGGAACGACGCACTTTGACCTGGTGGCGGAGTCGTTCGAGGCGACGCTTGATGGTGAGGCGACTGGCCAGGAGATCACGTTGTCGGCGGGTTCCCATGAGCTGCGGGTGACGTCGACGGAGCCGTACAACCGCACGGGTGAGGGCCTGCATAAGTTCACGGATCCGGTGGACGGCAAGGACTACCTGTACACGCAGTTTGAGCCGGCGATGGCGATGAAGGTGTTTGCCTCGTTTGATCAGCCGGATTTGAAGGCGACGTACAAGGTGGGTGTGAAGGCGCCGGAGCGTTACACGGTGATTCTGAATGAGGCGGTTTCACGCGAGGAAAACGGTGACGGCACCGCGACCTGGACCACGACGATTGATTACCCGCTGTCGACATACCTGGTTGCGATTTGCGCGGGTGAGTTTGAGAAGGTCACCGACACGTACGACGCGGGTGATGGCCGCACGATTGAGCTTGGTCTGTACGCGCGTGCCAGTTTGATTCCGCATATGGATTCGGAGCGACTGTTCCGTCAGACGAAGGACGGCTTCGATTTCTATCACGCGAATTTCGGCCGCAAGTACCCGTTTGGCGACAAGTACGATCAGGTGTTTTGCCCGGAGTACAACATGGGCGCGATGGAGCACGTTGGTTGTGTGACGTACCGCGATGAGTACATTTTCACGTCTGAGCCGACGCCGTATCGTCTGGAGCGTCGCAACGATACGATTCTGCATGAGATGGCGCATATGTGGTTCGGCGATCTTGTCACGATGGAGTGGTGGGACGATCTGTGGCTCAATGAGTCGTTTGCTACGTGGTCGGCGGCGACGGCGCAGGTGGGTATCGGTGAGTATCCGGAGGCGTGGACGACGTTTGCCACGGTGGAGAAGGCGTGGGCGTATTCGCAGGATCAGTTGCCGTCGACGCACCCGATTGCTGCGGATGCGCCGGATATTGAGACGGCGGAGCAGAATTTCGACGGCATTACGTACGCCAAGGGTGCGTCTGTGTTGAAGCAGTTGCAGGCGTATGTGGGTTATGAGGAGTTTTTCGCGGGTGTGCGTAAGCACTTCGATAATCATGCTTACTCCAATGCCACGTTCGATGATCTGCTTGGCGCGCTCGAGGAGGCTTCGGGTCGCGACTTGTCTAACTGGGCTGAGCAGTGGCTGCGTACTACCGGTGTGTCGCGTCTTTACCCGGAGATTTCGGACACGTTTACCGTGGTGCAGGAGTCGCCGGTGTTGCGCGATCACCGTGTTCGCGTGGGGCTTTATTCGCTTATCGACGGCACCGTGCAGCGCACCCACCAAGTCGAACTCGATATCACCGGCGAGCGCACTGAGATTCCTGAATTTTCAGGCGTGAAACACGATCTCGCCCTGGTGAACGACGACGACCTCACGTACTGCCTGATGGGCCTCGATGCGCAGCAGCAGCAGTTTGCCGTGGAGCACTTGGGCCAGATTGAGGATTCGCTGGCGAAGACGTTGGTGTGGTCTTCCCTGTGGGAGTCTGTGCGCGATGGTCGTCTGCCTGCTCGTCAGTATGTGGAGTTGGTGGCGCGTGAGGTTGGCCCGGATATGCAGGAGCGGATCGCCGCTCAGGCTACTGAGGCTGTGAAGCGCTACGTTGATCCGGCGTGGCGCCGCACCGGCTTCGATCTGTTGAACGAGGCGTTCCGTGGTCAGGAGCCGAAGGCGGTGTTCGACCGTGCGCTTGCCCGTCTGGAGCCGACTGAGGAGACGGTTGAGTACTTCAAGGATTTGCTGAAGACCTCCGAGAATCAGGAGGTTCGTTGGTTGGCGATCACGAACCTTCTCGCTGCTGGCGCCTTGCCGTTGGAGGCCGTTGACGAGGAGAAGGACGAGACGTCGGAGGGTGCGATTTCGCGGTTGAGGGCGAAGGCGGTCGTCGATAAGCGTTGGGCTTGGGACAAGCTCATTAACGACGACCTGACCAATCTCGAGGCCCGCTACCTCATGGACGGGCTCACCTTCACCGACGCTGGGCTCGAGGGGTTGACCGACGAGTACTTCCGCGCCGCGCCGGCCCTGTGGGACCGTTTGACCAACGAGATGGCGCAGCGCACCCTGGAGGGCATGTACCCGCGTTGGGACGTCACGCAAGAGGCTGTTGAGAAGGCAAACGCCCTGCTGAACAGCGACGTCCCCAATGGCCTGAAGCGTGTTATCGCCGAAGGCCAGGACCGCTCCGCACGCGCTGTGCGCAACCGCGCGGCCGACGCAGCAGCAAATTAAAGCTGCTTGAGGGCTTGTTCGAGGTCGGCGATCAGGTCGGCCTCGTCCTCAATGCCCACTGAAATTCGGACCAACTCCCCCGGCACCTCGAGCGCCGAGCCGGCCACGGACACATGCGTCATGGTGGCGGGGTGCTCGAGCAGGCTTTCCACGCCGCCGAGGGATTCGGCGAGGCAGAACAGTTTCGTCGACTTGCAGAACGTCTTGGCCTGCTCGGTGGTTTGGAACAGTACGGAGACCATGCCGCCGAAGCGGGTCATCTGCTTTTTCGCCACCTCGTGGCCCGGGTGTGTTTCGAGTCCCGGGTAACACACGCGGGAAACTTGCGGTTGGGCATCGAGGTATTTGGCCACGGCTTCGGCGTTGTCGCAGTGGCGGTCCATGCGCACGGCGAGGGTTTTCAGGCCGCGGCCGGTGAGGTAGGTGTCGAACGGGGATGGGTTGGCGCCGACCCAGCCGAAGAAGAAGCGGAGTTGTTCGTGGAAGCCGTCGACGCGGTCGTTGCGGCCGCAGACGATGCCGCCGACGACGTCGGAGTGGCCGCCGATGTATTTCGTCGTTGAGTGGAGGACGACGTCGGCGCCGAGTTCGAATGGTTTTTGCAGGTAGGGGGATGCGAAGGTGTTGTCGACGACCAGCGCTGCCTGCTTCTTCACTGCCGCGATTGCTTCGATGTCGACGATGTCTAGCATCGGGTTCGTCGGCGTTTCCACCCAGATGACCTTGGTGTTGTCTTGGACGGCGGCGGCGACCTCTGTGGGGTTGGTCATGTCGACGACGGTGTTTTCCACACCCCAGAGGGTGAAGACTTGTTGGATGAGGCGGTAGGTGCCGCCGTAGGCGTCGTTGGATACGACGACGTGGTCGCCGGGTTTGAGCAGGATGCGGAGGACGACATCGATAGCTGCCATGCCGGAGGAGTAGGCGACGGCGAAGTCGGCGTTTTCAAGCGCCGCAACAGCTTTTTCCAGGGCGGTGACGGTGGGGTTTCCCACGCGTGTGTATTCGTAGCCGCCGCGGAG
This sequence comes from Corynebacterium sp. HMSC08F01, assembly GCF_001807545.1. Taxonomy (NCBI): domain Bacteria; kingdom Bacillati; phylum Actinomycetota; class Actinomycetes; order Mycobacteriales; family Corynebacteriaceae; genus Corynebacterium; species Corynebacterium sp. HMSC08F01. Next base: position 4,942 of record NZ_KV789308.1, read on the forward strand.
TTCGGCGAGGCCGTCTTGGGCGAAGGTGGTGGAGGCGTAGATGGGGGTGTTGATTGGCCCGTAGAGGCTGTCGGGCTCGTAGCCTGCGTGGATGGCGTTGGTGGTGAATCCGTAGACAGTCATGTGCACAGACACTAGACCAAGCGGTACACCCCTCGGTCATTTTTATGCATCGCGCGTACACTCGTGCGGTGATGGATACTCAAGATGCTTCTGAAAAGGTTGACCAAGCTGTCGAGGGCGTGACGTCGTGGTGGAACAATCCGCAAACGCATGAATTGTTCATTGAGCGCCCGGTGAAGATCGTGCTCATTTTGCTGGTTGCAATTGTGCTGAATTGGCTGGCGAATGGCATTATTCGGCGTGCGACGCGCCAGGGAATTAAACGCTCGAATGTGTTGAAGTATGAGGGGCGTGATGCGCAGCAGATTCGTGCGCAGGAGAAGCGTCGTCAGCAGCGGATGAAGACGCTGGCCAATGTGGGCCGGTCGGTGGCTGCGATTGTGATTTGGGCGTGGGCGGTGCTTGCGGTGCTGGATCAGTTGGGGGTCAATGTTGCGCCGCTGATTGCGTCGGCTGGTGTTGTCGGTGTGGCGATTGGTTTTGGTGCGCAGTCGTTGGTGAAGGATTTCTTCTCCGGTGTGGCGATTTTGATTGAGAACCAGTTCGGGGTGGGTGACACGATTGAGGTCGGCGATGTTGTGGGTGATGTTGAGGAGATGACGCTTCGCATCACCACGCTTCGCGATATCGACGGCGCTCTGTGGTACATCCGCAATGGCGACATCGATCGGGTTGGCAATCACTCGGCCCGCTTCTCTACCGCGCGTGTGCAGGTGCCGGTGTCGTTGATGGTGGATCCGGATGAGGTGTCGCGTTTGATCGAAGAGACCGCTGTTGCGGGCTGCCAGGACAAGGAAGTCGCCGAGCTGGTGATGGGCACTCCGCGGATGTTGGGTCCGAGCGAAGTGACGCCGAATTACATGTCGTTCCGCGTGGAGGTGCAGACGATGCCTGGCATGCAGTGGACGGTTGCGCGTTATTTGAATCAGCGGATTTTGGCGGCGTTGCACCGCGAGGGTGTGGTGTTGACGCCGCGGGAGTCTGTGTTGGTGAAACAGCAGGAGGAAAACGTTGGAGATTAGCCCGAAGCAGGAGCAGACGCTTTTCGACGCCGTCGGCGGCGAACCATTCTTCACCCGCCTTGTCCGCGGGTTTTACGATCAGGTCAAGGAAGATGACCTCATCGGCCCGATGTACCCGGATCAGGATTGGGAAGGAGCGGAGAACCGCCTGCGTTGGTTCCTCGTCCAGTATTGGGGTGGCCCGCGCGAGTATCAGGCGCAGCGCGGCAACCCGATGTTGCGCAAGCGCCACTTCCCTTTCGCGATCGGTGAGCCGGAGGCGGATCGTTGGCTCGAGTTGATGGGCAAGTCGATGGAGCAGTTTGACGACGACGAGCTGCCCGAACCGTACCGCGCCCAGATGTGGAATCACATGCAGCGTGTGGCGTACATGATGATCAACCAGGGCCCGCGGGCCTATTAGTCCCAGCCCGGGCCGCCAGCGAAGCGCGGCCCGCTAGAACAGCAGGCCGAGTCCGGCGTTGCGGTAGACGGATCCGAAGGGGGCGTCTAGGCGGGTCCAGCGCCCGCAGCTGGATACGCGCAGGTGACGCGGGATCTCCGCGGGTGCTTCGAAGCCGGGGATGAGGCCGAGTGCGGTGCAGGCGAAGATCATCCGCATGGGGATCTCCACTGGGTCGTCGCTGTCGGCGTCGGCGGTGAGCACGATCCCGTCCAGCAAGGATTTCGGTGGGCCGGCTGGTCCGGAGAATTGGCGGGCGAGGTTGCGGCCTTCGTCGGCAAGCCTGCGGGCCACGCCGACGGGGACCTGTTCTCGTGCGACGAATCCGGTGGCGGGTGGCAGCGCCCCGGGCCAGACGGCATCGTGCGCCGGCCCGACCTCAACAGAACCGGACTGCAGCGCGGCGAGGAGGTCGCGGGCGCTGACGGTGGCGGTGTTGTGGGAGGTGGTGCCGGTGATTCGTCGAGAAGCAATTGCGTCGAAGGGCGTGGTCACGAACACGTCGAGCGCACCATCTCCGACCTCTTGTATGCGGGCGGAGGCCTGCGGGTCAAGGCCAACGGCGCGGCCGACCAGGGTGGTCAGTCCGCGCGCGCCGGTATCGATGTCGAGGGAGATCACCTAGTTGTCGGCCGCCTTGGACAGGATGCCGATCTCCTTCTTCGTGATCTCGCGCGGCGAGGTCGTCGCAGTATCCACCGTAACCTGCACACACTCCACCACTGCGCAGGTTTTGCCCTGCGCGTCCTTGATTTCCTGGCGGGTGGTAAACGAGGTATTGCCTACGTTGACCACCTGCGTCTCCACGGTCACTTCAGTGGTGTTGGGCAGGATCGGACGGACGTAGTCCACCTCGAGCCGGCGCACGAACACCACGAACTCGTGGCCTTCGGAATAGAAGAACTTCTCCGCGAACGCCAGGCGCGCCTCCTGCGCCAACTCGACGTAGGCCGAGTTGGTCACGTGACCGTAGCGGTCAAAGTCGCTCCAACGCACCGGAATAGTGTGCACGTGGATTTCTGCCATGGGGTTTGCTCCTAACGGGTGAGCTTGCGGTGGGTGACGCGCGACGGTTTGGCGGCTTCCTCACCGAGGCGTTCGACCTTGTTCTTCTCGTAGTCGCCGAAGTTACCTTCGAACCAGAACCACTTGCCTTCTTCGACGTTGCCTTCCCACGCGAGGATGTGGGTACAGGTGCGGTCGAGGAACCAACGGTCGTGCGAGATGACCACGGCGCAGCCCGGGAAGGCCTGCAGTGCGTTTTCGAGGGAGCCGAGGGTTTCCACGTCAAGGTCGTTGGTGGGCTCATCGAGCAGGATCAGGTTGCCGCCCTGCTTGAGCGTCAGCGCCAGGTTGAGGCGGTTGCGCTCGCCGCCGGAGAGGACCTTGGATGGCTTCTGCTGATCAGCACCCTTGAAACCGAAGGCGGACAGGTAGGCGCGCGACGGCATTTCGTTCTGGCCGACGTGGATGTAGTCCAGGCCGTCGGAGACAACTTCCCACACGGTTTCTTCGGGGTCGATGTTTTCGCGGTTCTGGTCCACGTAGGAGATCTGGACGGTCTCGCCGACGGTCACGTTGCCGGAGTCCGGCTCTTCCAGACCAACGATGGTCTTGAACAGCGTCGACTTACCTACACCGTTGGGGCCGATGACGCCGACGATGCCGTTGCGCGGCAGGGTGAACGACAGGTCCTTGATCAACACGCGTCCGTCGAAGCCCTTGTTCAGGTTTTCCACCTCGACGACCTTGCTGCCCAGGCGGGGCGGGGTCGGGATTTGGATTTCTTCGAAGTCGAGCTTGCGGTACTTCTCTGCCTCGGCTGCCATTTCTTCGTAGCGCTCGAGACGTGCCTTGTTCTTGGCTTGGCGTGCCTTCGGGGAGGAGCGGACCCAGTCCAGTTCCTTCTTCAGGCGCTTCTGCAGCTTCTGGTCCTTCTTGCCGGCAACTTCGAGGCGCTCGGCCTTCTTCTCCAGGTAGGTGGAGTAGTTGCCTTCGTACGGGTAGAGCTGGCCGCGGTCGACCTCACAGATCCATTCTGCGACGTTGTCCAGGAAGTAGCGGTCGTGGGTAATCGCGAGCACGGCGCCCGGGTAGGTCTGCAGGTGGCGCTCCAACCAGAGGACGGATTCGGCGTCGAGGTGGTTGGTGGGCTCGTCGAGAAGCAGGAGGTCCGGCTCGCTCAGCAGCAGTTTCGCCAGTGCTACTCGACGACGCTCACCACCCGACAGGTTGGTCACCGGCGCATCAGACGGCGGGCAGCGCAGAGCCTCCATGGCCTGCTCGATCTTGGAGTCGATCTCCCACGCATCGGCTGCGTCGAGTTCTTCTTGCAGCTTGCCCATTTCTTCCATGAGCTCGTCGGAGTAGTTGGTCGCCATTTCCTCGGCGATTTCCTCGAAGCGCTGCTTCTTTTCAAACAGCTCGCCGAGGCCTTCTTCGACGTTGCCGCGGACGGTCTTTTCTTCGTTGAGCGGCGGCTCCTGCAGCAGGATGCCAACGGTGGCTCCTGGCTGCAGGAAGGCTTCGCCGTTGTTTGGCTGGTCGATGCCCGCCATGATCTTCAGCAGCGACGATTTACCGGCGCCGTTCGGACCCACAACGCCGATCTTGGCGCCTGGGTAGAAGGCCATGGTGACGTTGTCCAGGATGACTTTTTCGCCAATGGCCCTGCGGACGTTTTTCATCGTGTAGATGAACTCAGCCACTACGTTTCCCCTTTTGTTGGTGAATGCGGACGTTAAATACCGCAATCAGGGTACATCACGTGGCTGAGTACGACGCCCTCCTAGAACGGTGCCTTGGCGGCGCTGAGGTCTTCGGCGCTGTAGCGGGCCTCGTCGGTGCCGTCGGGGGCTCCGTCGAGAGCATTGTCTCCCCCATCGGCTTCGGCGGCCACCGGCTCGGCCGGGTCGACCGGGTCGGCGAAGCTGGGTGGTTGGCCGGTGAGCCGCTCGAACACGGCCTCGGCATCCATAACAGGTACCGCGTCGTGTCCGTCGAGGCTGTGTCCGGAGTTGGAGGTGCGCGCCGAGTTGAGCTGGTAGTGGTTCATGTCAAAGGCCACGTTGCGGGCCTTGAGCATGATCTTCGAGCGGGTGACGGCGTTGTTGCCTTCGCCTTCTTGCCAGAAGTCGGTGACCAGCGAGCCGTCGACAATGACGGGGAATCCCTTCTTCAGCGACGCTCCACAGTTCACGGCGAGTTGCCCCCAGCATTCGACGTCGATGAACAGCGGGTCGACGTCTTCCCAGACCTCTTTGCCGTTGTCGTCGGTGACGCGCCTTCTTTTCGACGACGCCAGCCTCATCTTGGTTACCGTCGCCCCACTCGCAAACAACACAAGTTTCGGATCGTCGGTCAGGTTGCCAATTAGGCGGATGGTGTTTTGGCTCATGGAAGAGCCCCCCTTTCCATAGTGCGGATGATGGTGTGCGGGGTGTCGTCGTGAAGCAACGCCCTGCACACTTCGAGGTTCGCACGATTTTTAAAGCCGGTAAAGGGGTGGTCCGTTTCTGTGGATAACTTTGAAACCAGATTCCACAATCCGCTGCTAGGAGCGATTTCCGTACTGAGCGAGCATCTCGTTGTAGCGGCGCCATTCTTCGTCATCGGTCTCTTTCGCGCGACGATCGGCCTCTTCCGTCTCGGCGCGGTCTTCGCGCAGCCACTGCATGAACAACTCACCGAAGACGATCAGCAGCGGGAAGGAACCGGATGCCCAGGCGATACCGCCGCCCTCCTTCTGAATCTGCGCCAGATCCGGGTTCCACGGCAGTTCGAGGTTGTTGTAGAAGTCCTCGCCCATAACCACGCCGAGCTGCATGAGGTACACGCCCATGAACAGGTGGAACGGCATGGACACCCACAGCCAGGCCAGGCGAGTTTTCGCGGTGGCGCGGCCTTCAATATGGTCGGGCCCGATCAGTTCCCAGAAGTAGAAGTAGCCAGACACCATAAAGACGGCGTTCATGATGACGTGGCCGGCGTGCTCGGAAATCATCAGCTCGTAGAGCGGGATGAACACATACATGGCGTAGAAAAACACCAGGAACTGGATGGTGGACACCGGCGGGAACGTGACCACACGCAGGAACTTCGAGCGCTGGAAACTCTCCGCCCACATGCGCGGGTTGAACTCGCCTGCCGGATACGCCTTGCTGATCAGGGTCAGCGGGGCGCCGAGCACCATAAACACTGGCACGCCCATCGACAGGATCATGTGGACGGTCATGTGCACCGAGTACGACGCCGGCATGTGCATGCCCAATCCCGAGCTCAGCGTGACGACGACCGTCACACACCCAAGCAACCACCACACCGTCCGCGACGTCTTCCACCCGTCCACGCGGCGCACCAGGCGCAAGTAGTACACAGCCAGAAGAATCGCAATGACACTGAACAGCAACTCCGGGCGCCACAGTGTGATCCAGTTGGTCCAGGAGATCTGTTCAGAAAGGTTGTACCCCATCTTCACCTGCATGCGGGTGAGGTTCGGGTCGAGCGGCGGCGGGGGCGGCGTGCGGCCAAGGGTGACCGCAAGGCCGGAGACCGCAGCCATGATCAGGACTTCCACCGCTCCGAGGCGGGCAAACGCCTTCGGCTGGCTGTCCAACAGCGGGATGGTGCGCTCGCGGTGGGCGTAACCAATGATGCCGAGCAGCACAATCGCTACCGTCTTCACGATCAGCACGATGCCGTAGCTATACTCCGTCAACTCACTAATACGCACGCGCACCAGCGCGTTAATCACACCGGAAAGCGCCATAGCCAGGATGGAAAACAGGGCAACCATGGAGTAGCGGCGGGAGGCTTCGGTGAGGTGAGGGCCTCGTCGTAAAGCATGCGCCACAAGCGCCATAAGACCGCCAACCCACAGCAACATGGCCACGAGGTGCCAAATGAGCGAGTTGGTGCCAAAGTCGTGGGAGCCGCCCGTCGCCGAGTGGCCGGTCAGACCGATCGGCATGACCACCACAATCGCGCCAATAAACAGCGCAACCTGCGACCACCAACTCGTCGCGATGTAGCCACCGACGGCCACCACCGCCGCAAACGCAGCGACGATCAGCCACACGCGAGCCTCTTTCACCTGCTCCAAGGCCTGCGTCCAGGCGGCCGCCTCAAACATGACAGTCTTCATCGGCTGGCCCGACACATCCGACAGCACCAGCGGAATCATCAACAACCCAATCAGCACGATGCCCGCACTCGCGTGCGCACCAGTACGCGAAGCGATGTGCCCGTCCACCGTCAACTGCGCACCGTTGAGATCCTCCCCCTGCATGCGCGGCGGGATGAAGAATGACGACAGCATGAACGACCCCACCGCCAACGCCATAAGAATCCACGCCACACCGCGCAGCGCCGGCAAACCAAACGTGGTGGTCACGCCGGGGTCCGGAATACCGAGCGCCGCCAGCGACCCACCAGAGAACGACTGCGCCACCGCACCCGCGACCACCGCGGCCGCAGCGAGCGCCGCAAGATAGAGCGGCCAAGCGGAAACAACAGCAGGCTTTCGGGCAGTCTCAGTCATGCTGCATACCCTACTTTCGCCCGCGAAACGGCCATAACTACAATCATTCGCACTGCCCCCATAGCTCAGTGGATTAGAGCATCCGGTTTCTACCCGGCTGGTCGCGGGTTCGAATCCTGCTGGGGGCGCTTTGTGTTTCTGGGGGGTTGGGATGAGGGGCGCGCCGCGTACTTGGTGAGAACGCATTGGTGAAGATGCCGATTTTTGGCCGTCTTCACCAATGCGTTGGTCAAGTCCCGTGAAGTGGTGTAGCCG
>NZ_KV789309.1:0-512 GCF_001807545.1 Corynebacterium sp. HMSC08F01
TCCATGTCCAAAAAGTCATGAGACATGACAGGATTGTGCTAGCAGATCGAAAGATGCCGGTGGTGTTTGTCCAGGTCATGTTGGGCATGGTGTTTATTAGTGGGCTCATCGGCTAGTTGGGCGCGAAACGTACTAGCAGAACAGGGCTAAAGCGCCCTGTTTTTCGTGTCTTAAGGGCTGTTGCTGCGTGTGCGCTCGGAAAACGGGGGTAATTTCCGGGGGTAAGCAGGTGGTGCGGATTGCTGAACAATCCGCACGTCACACCCATTTCGAGCCGTTTTCACAGTCGTTGAACAATCCTTCCGACCATTTCTGGGCTGTTTTGAAGTGCTGTTCCGGCATTTCCCCAGGTCGCGATTCAAACGGGCGGGTGTTGGCTGAAAACACCCTTAAACCGCATACTATGCATGCATAAAGATTGTTCAACGAAGTGCACCCAAGGCAAATCAGATCGTTCAACAACCCTTCCGGCCGATGGTGCTTGTGGGTTGGATTGGTGAACAATCCAGACG